>JBEVDF010000056.1:0-5155 GCA_040514145.1 Aeromicrobium sp. | reverse complement strand
TCACCAGCGGCGCTCTCGTCATCGTTGCTCTTCTTCGAACAACCGGCTCCGGCAAAGACCAGGGCGGTCACGGCGGCCGCTGCGGTCAGCTTGTTCACTCGACGCACTTTTTCCTCCTCGGGGGCTGCGCCCGGGACAGGGGCGCACGCGATGTCAGCACGACATTAGGCGCAGAACGCGCTGCCACGGACCGACTCGGCTCCGCCGGCGGCAACTGTCACCGAACCGTAATCAAAAGCGGGAGTCCTAGGATCGACACATGCCCTTCTCCGGACCCATCGTCGTCGGCCACGACGGCTCCTCCTTCGCCGACCACGCCCTGCGCTGGGCCCTCTCGCTGGCCGAGCGCGCGCACATGCCCGTCACGATCGTCCGTGCCTGGACGATGCGGACGGCGCCCAAGCCGAAGACGCAGGAAATCGGCTACGTCCCCCCGGCGTCGGACTTCGCCGACGCCGTCCGCGAGCGTCTCGAGGACGCCACCCGCGACATCATCGCCGAGCACCCCGGCGTCGAGGTGACGCTGAAGGTCGAGCGCGGCCAGCCCGCCACCGTGGTGGTCGAGGCCGCCCACGGCGCGTCCCTGCTCGTCGTCGGCCCGCGCGGGCTCGGCGGCTTCAAGGGGCTCATGCTCGGCTCGGTCAGCGAGCACGCCGTGGGCAGCGCCCCGTGCCCCGTCGTGGTGGTGCGCGGCGACGACGACCCGGCGCAGGCCGAGCCCGAGGCCTGACTCAGGCGACGGCCGCGTTGGCGAGCACGAGAGCGCCCACGGCGATCGCGCGCTCGTCGACGCGCAGGTTGCCCTGGTGCAGGTCGTACGTGGGGCCGCCGGGGGTGCGGGTGCCGAGGCGGGCCATCGTGCCCGGCAGCGTCTCGACGTACCAGGCGAAGTCCTCGCCACCGAGGCTCTGGGCCGTGCTGGCCACGCCCTCGGGACCGAGGGCGTTGGTGACCGCGTGGCGCAGGCGCTGGGTGACGGCGAAGTCGTTGACCACGGGGGGAACGCCCCGCGTGTAGGTGAGGTCCACGCCGACGCCGAACGGCTCGACGATGTCGGCGATGATGCCGCGCACCAGGTGCTCGGCGTCGTGCCAGGCAGCGGCGTCGAGCATGCGCAGGGTGCCCTTGAGCTCGCCGACCGAGGGGATGACGTTGGCCGCGTTGCCCGCGCTGACCTGGCCCCAGACGAGGCTGGCGCCCGCACGGGGGTCGAAGCGGCGCGAGAGCACCGCGGGCAGTTGGGTGATGAGGCTGCCGAGGGCGAACGTGAGGTCTTCGGTCAGGTGCGGGCGCGAGGTGTGGCCGCCGCGACCGTTGAGCACGACGTGGATCTGGTCGGAGGCCCCGGTGATGGCGCCCTCGCGGATGCCCACCCGGCCGACGTCGAGCGACGGGTCGCAGTGCAGCGCATAGATGCGGCTGACGCCGGCGAGCGCGCCGTCGGAGAGCAGCCGCAGGGCGCCTCCGGGCATGACCTCCTCAGCGGGCTGGAAGATCAGGCGGACGCGGTACGGCAGGCCGACGCCGCGATCGGCGGCGGCCAGCGCGGTGGCCGCGCCGATGAGCGCCGAGATGTGCACGTCGTGCCCGCAGGCGTGGGCGACACCGGGATTCTTCGAGCGCCAGGGGTCCTGCGTGGTGTCCAGGATCGGCAGCGCGTCGAGGTCGGCGCGCAGCGCCACGATGGGGCCGCCGGTGGGGCCGAGGTCGACCGACAGGCCGGTGCCGTCGAAGCGCTGGGGGCTCAGCCCGAGCTTGTCCATCCAGGCGAACACCAGGTCGGTGGTGCGCTCCTCCTGCCACGACAGCTCGGGGAACGCATGCAGGTCACGCCTCAGCTCGATGAGGTCGGGGGTCACCGTCTCCACGGCTCGAGCGATCGTTTCCTGAAGGTTCATGACCTGTCCACTCTACGCCGGTCGTCCCGCGCAGCACGGTCATCTCAGATGTAGGGGACGGCGCGTCACCGCGCCGGATTCCTCCCTCACGCCTGCCGAGCCCGGTAGGCGGCCTGCGCCTCGCGGTTGCCACAGGTGGTGCTGCAGAACTTGCGGGAGCGATTGCGCGAGAAGTCCACGACGACGTCCTCGCAGTCCGACGCCGCGCACGTGCCGAGGCGGTCCATCTCGTCGGCGCGGATGACGTCGATCATCGCCATCGCGGTCTCGACGAGCACACGTTCATGCAGCGGCCGGTCCTCGTCGATCGCGTGCACGTGCCAGTCGAGGTGGCCGTGGCGGACCAGTTGCGGCACGGCCTGCTGCTCCACGAGGACCGCGTTGACGAGGTCGACGGCGGTGTCGCGGTCGGCGGTGAGCAGCTCGCGCAGGCGCGGCCGCACCTCGCGCAGCGCGTCGAGATCGGCCCGCGTCCGGGGCCGCGCACCGGTGTAGCCCCACCGGTCGAAGAACTCGGTCAGATCGGCGAGTGCCTCGAGCGAGTCGGTGTCGCCGGCCGAGTTCGCCAGCTCCGCCGCTGCCCCGAGGGCATCGCTCACGTCAGGGGTGAAGACCATGTTGACACCTTACTCCATGAGGAGTAATGTCAGGACTCATGAGCGTGGACACTCCTGACGCGACCTTCGTCCGCCACACCCCCACCGGCCTGTTGCTGGCCGTCACCTCGGCCCTGTCGTTCGGCACCTCGGGCACGATGGCCCGCGGCCTCATGGACGCCGGCTGGTCCCCCAGCGCCGCCTTCGCGGTGCGCGTCAGTATCGGCGCACTCGTACTCGCGATCCCCGGCCTGCTGGCGATCCGCGGCCAGTACCGGCTGCTGCTCACGCACGCCCGCACGATCGTCCTCTACGGCCTGTCCGCCGTGGTCTGTGCGCAGCTGCTCTACTTCATGGCCGTCCAGCGGCTCGACGTCGGCATCGCCCTGCTGATCGAGTACACCGCGCCGGTCGCGGTCGTCCTGTGGATGTGGCTGGCGCACGGCCAGCGGCCCGGCCGCTTCACGTTCGTCGGCGCCGCGGTGGCCGCCGGAGGCCTCGTGCTGCTGCTCGACGTGTTCGGCGGCACGGAGCTCGACCTCGTCGGTGTCCTGCTGGCCCTCGGCGCGATGACCGGCGCCGCGGCGTACTTCGTGATGTCGGCCGACGACTCCAGCGGCCTGCCGCCCCTGACGCTCGCGGCCGGCGGCCTCGTCGTTGCCGCCGTGACGTTCTGGGTCGTGGCGGCCACGGGGCTGCTGCCGTTCACGATGACCACCGAGCAGGTCGCGTTCTCCACCGGCTCGGTCCCGTGGTGGGTCCCCGTCCTCGTCCTGGGATTCGTGGCGGCGGCCGTCGCCTACGGCACGGGCATCGCGGCGGCGCGCCACCTCGGCGGCCGGCTCGCGTCGTTCGTGGCGCTCACCGAGGTCGCGGCCGGGCTGGGCTTCGCGTGGATCCTGCTCGACCAGGCGCCCCGGCCGCTGCAGTTGCTGGGCGCCCTGCTCGTGCTCGCCGGCATCGTGGTCGTCAAGCTCGGCGAGCGCGAGGTGACGTCAGTCGGCTCTGGCCAGGACCTCGTGGTCGAAGCGCTGCCGCCCGAGCATCCGTCGCACCAGAGGTGACAGCTCCGGCGCGTCGAGGTCGTGGCGTCGCGCGTACAGCAGCGTCGCGATCCCGATCCCGAGTCCGGCGATCAGGCCGCTGACCACCAACGCCTCGCGGGCGCCCACGTGCTCGCCGACCCAGCCGATGACGGGCGCGCCGAGCGGCGTGCTGCCGACGAAGACCATCAGGTAGAGCGACACCACCCGTCCGCGCATCTCCGGGATGGTCGTCAGCTGGATCACCGCGTTGGCGGTCGTGGCCGTGGTCAGCACGCTGATGCCGACGAGGGGCAGCACGGCCGCGTAGGACCAGTAGGTCGGCATGAGGCCGGACAGGACCTGGGCGACCGAGAAGAGCAGTGCGGCACCGATGATGAACCGCAGGCGGGGCTTCGGCCGGCGTGCCGCCAGCAGCGCACCGGCGAGCGACCCGATCGCGAGGATCGATCCCAGGACGCCGAACTCGCCGGCCCCCATGCCGAACACGTCGGTCGCCATCAGCGCACTGGTGATCTGGAAGTTCATGCCGAATGCGCCGAGGAAGAACACGGTCACGAACAACAGCAGCAGGTCGGGCCGCGAGGCCACGTACCTGGCGCCGTCGAGCACCGACCGCTTGCCGGGTGCCGAGATCGGCGCGGGAGCCAGCGCCGAGCGATCCATGAGCAGCAGGGCGCCGACGACGAACCAGAAGCTGATCGCGTTGAGCACGATGACCCAGCCGGTCGCGACGACACCGGACCCGAGAGCCGCGATCAGCAGGCCGGCCAGTCCCGGGCCGATGAGGCGCCCGGAGTTGAACGAGGCCGAGTTGAGCGCGACGGCGTTCGTGAGCCGCTCGGCGTCGACCATCTCGCTGACGAACGACTGGCGCGCCGGCGCCTCGAAGGCCTTGCCGATGCCGAGCAGGAACGTCAGGACGTAGACGTGCCACGGCTCGACGTGGCCGAGGATCGCGAACACGCCGAGGAAGCCGGCGGGCACCGACATCACGACCTGCATCCACAGCAACAGGGACCGCTTCGGCACGCGGTCGGCCACGGCGCCGGCGATCGGCGAGAACAGCAGGGTGGGCAGCAGGTAGAGCGCGATCGTCGCACCGAGCGCGGCGCCGCTTCCGGTGAGCTCGAGCACCAGCCACGCCAGCGCGGTCTGCTGGAGCCAGGTGCCGATGTTGGAGACGATCGAGCCGGCGAAGTAGATCCGGTAGTTGCGGATCGAGAGGCTGCGGAACGTGGGGCTCACGCGTCGTCCTCCGCGAGCCTGACCAACAGGTCGGTGGCATCCCGGAGACGTGCGCGTTCGGCGGAGGTCAGCGTGGCGAGGCGTCGGTCGAGCCACAGGTCGCGACGCTGCCGCTCCTCGGCGACGACCTTCTCGCCGAGGTCGGACATCGAGATCAGGACCTGGCGCCCGTCGTCGGGGTGGGGGTTCTTGATGACGTAGGCATCCTCGAGCAGGCACTTGAGCGTCCGGGCGACCGACGGCTGGGACACGCGCTCGCGCGCGGCGATCTGGCTGGGCGTCGCGGATCCGAGGACGCGCACGGAGCCCAGCACGGACAGCTGGGTGGCGGTCAGGTCGGACTGGCGCTCCTGGCGCAGCCGTCGGTTGA
>JBEVDF010000296.1:0-2912 GCA_040514145.1 Aeromicrobium sp. | reverse complement strand
CCGGTGCGCGGCCTGGAGGCCCGACTGCGCGAGGCCGCGCGGATCGGCTTCACCCACGCCATCGTCCCCCCGGGCTCGGAGAACCTCGATCGCGTGGGCCTGAAGGTGCTGCGAACCGGAGATCTGGCCGCCGCGCTCCGGGCGCTGCCCTAGGATGAGGCGACCACGTCCATGACCGAGAGCGGGGGATGTCGTGGCGGTTCCGGACCTGAGGGCCACACTCACCTCCGTCGCGCCCGGAACGGCGCTGCGTGAGGGACTCGAGCGCATCATGCGCGGGCGCACCGGCGCCCTGATCGTGATCGGCCAGGACCGGATCGTCGACTCGATCTCCACCGGCGGCTTCGCCCTCGACGTGCCCTTCACCGCCACCGGAGTGCGCGAGCTGGCGAAGATGGACGGTGCGATCGTCCTGGACTCGTCCGCCACCCGCATCATGCGGGCCGCCGTGCACCTCATGCCCGACCCGTCGATCCCCACCACCGAGTCCGGCACGCGCCACCGCACCGCCGAGCGCGTCGCCCGCCAGACCGGCGTCCCGGTGATCTCCGTGTCGGCGTCGATGCACACGATCGCGCTCTACCAGGACGACCAGCGCTACGTCCTCGAGGAGCCCACGGTCGTCGTCAGCCGCGCCAACCAGGCTCTGCAGACGCTCGAGCGCTACCGCACCCGCCTCGACGAGGTGTCCGACGCACTCTCCGCACTCGAGGTGGAGGACCTGGTCACCGTTCGCGACGTCACCGCCGTGGCCCAGCGCCTCGAGATGGTGCGCCGCATCTCCGACGAGATCGAGATGTACGTCCTCGAGCTGGGCTCCGACGGGCGTCTGCTGTCACTGCAGCTCAACGAGCTCGTCGGCGGCGTGGAGTCCGAGCGCACCCTCGTGGTGCGCGACTACCTTGCCGCCGGCGCCGACGAGCAGGTGGTCAAGGTGCTCGACGAGCTCGCCGCGCTGGAGTCGCAGGAGGTGCTCGATCTCGGCACCGTCGCCTCGGCCCTGCAGATCGGCGACGGCAACTCGCTCGACGCCTCGGTCTCCCCGCACGGCTACCGGCTGCTGGCGCGCATCCCGCGCCTGCCCGGCTCCGTGGTGGAGCGCCTCATCACGCACTTCGGCACCCTGCAGCGGCTGCTGGGCGCCAGCCTCGACGACCTCCAGGCCGTCGAGGGCGTGGGCGACCTGCGGGCCCGCGGCGTGCGCGACGGCCTCTCCCGCCTCGCCGAGTCCAGCATCCTGGAACGCTACGTCTGACCTCAGTCGGTCCCGGCCGTCGGGCTGGCCGTGGGCCGCGTGGGCGTGGGCTTCGGCGTCGGCTTCTTCGTGGGCGCCGTGGTGGCCTTGGTCTCGGGCGTCTCAGGCGCACGACGGGCGAGCTTGAAGGTGACCTCGCCGGGCTCGCCGCCGTAGGTCCCGATCTTCAGGGTGTAGGTGCCCGGGGGCGCGAACCCCTCGCTGCTGCCGCAGCCCGAGCCCGAGCCGCGACCGTTCCACTCGACCGGGGCCACCGTGCTCCAGCCGGCGGGGACGGCGACGGCCTCGTCGAAGAACGCCGTCCGGCACACCGACGAGTCGTAGATCGGCGCGCGCTGCGTGTCGACCACGGCCAGCAGCTCGCTCGCGCTGGGCCGGAAGGTGCAGGCGGCTCCGTCGAGGGCGGTCAGCATCAGGTCGATCCTGACCGGGCCGCCGGCGAACTGGCCGGCGGCCACCGAGGGGACGATCCGCATGTTGTCGGCCTCGCAGGGCTTCGCGTCGGTCTCGATCGCGACCGCCACCTGGTCGGTGGGCGCGGCCGTGGCGGGGGCGGTGCTGGCGGCCGACGAGGTGGGCGTGGGCTCGGCGGAGGCGGTGTCCTTCGCATCGTCGTCGCGGGTGAGGCCGACCAGCTGGACCACGCCCCACACGATCGCCAGGACAGCGGCGAGGACGAGCAGCCTCCGCCGCCAGTAGACGTCGCGTCCGACCCGCCCGTTGCTCACCGCACCACGTTATCCGGCCGGTGCGGCGTGAAAGGATCGACGCGCCATGCCTGCGACCACTCCCCCGCCCGCCGAGCTGCACCGGCGCATCATCGACTGGTACGACACGCATCGCCGGACGCTCCCGTGGCGCGAGGATCCTGACCCCTGGCGCGTGATGGTCTCGGAGTTCATGCTGCAGCAGACTCCCGTGGTGCGGGTGCTGCCGGTCTTCGAGGCGTGGCTCGAACGGTGGCCGACGCCGGCCGATCTCGCGGCCGCTCCGTCGGGCGAGGCGGTGCGCGCGTGGGGCCGGCTCGGCTACCCGCGGCGCGCCCTGCGCCTGCACGCGGCCGCGACGGCGATCGTCGAGCGTCATGGCGGGGCGGTGCCGAGCACCTACGACGACCTGCTCACCCTGCCCGGTGTCGGCGACTACACCGCGGCCGCGATCGCGTCGTTCGCGTACGGGCGGCGGGCGGTGGTGCTGGACACCAACGTGCGGCGCGTGTTCGCCCGCGTCGTGTCCGGCGAGCAGTACCCGTCCCAGGGCGTGCTGAAGGCCGAGCGGGACCTGGCGGCCTCGCTGCTGCCCGAGGACGACGCGGTGGCCGCCGCGTGGGCGGCGGCCACGATGGAGCTGGGTGCGGTCGTCTGCACGGCGCGGGCACCGCGCTGCGAGGCGTGCCCGGTCGCCGAGGCCTGCCGGTGGCGCGCGGCCGGGTATCCCGAGCACGATGGACCGCCGCGCCGCGGCCAGGCGTGGCACGGCACCGACCGTCAGTGCCGCGGCGCGCTCATGGCCGTGGTCCGCGACGCCGACGGTCCCGTGGCGCCCGAGCTGGTCGCAGCGGCGTGGTCCGACGCCGCCCAGCGGGAGCGCTGCCTGGACTCGCTCCTGGACGACGGACTGCTCGACCTCACCGACGACGGCCGCCTCACCCTGCCCG
>JBEVDF010000052.1:0-3548 GCA_040514145.1 Aeromicrobium sp. | reverse complement strand
CTCAGCAGCGGCTCGGGAGCCGCGCGCCGGAACAGCCTCACGCGTCCCACCCGAGCAGCCCGTCGACGACCCGCTCGGCGGCGCGCCCGTCGTGGAACCGGTTGAACCGCTCGTTGAAGGCGGCATACGCGTCCGCGTACTCCGCGGCCCACGCGGTGTCGCGCACCAGTGGCGCCAGCTCGCCCGAGTCGCGCACGACGGGCCCCGGAGCCGACTCCTCGAACGGGAACAGGAAGCCGCGCAGCTCCTGCTCGTACTTCTCCAGGTCGGGCACGAAGAAGACCATCGGCTTGCCGGTGATCGCGTAGTCGAACCGCAGCGACGAGTAGTCCAGGATCGCGAGGTCGGACGCCAGCACGAGGTCGTTGATCTCGGGGTGGTCGGTGACGTCGACGACCCCTCCCCCGCTGCCGTGCCGCTGGTCGGACCGGGCGACGGAGTGGTGACTGCGCTGCAGCACGACCACGTCGTCGCCGAGCTCCTCGGCCAGCGCCTTCACGTCGAGCAGGTTCGGGTCGGCCGACGTGTTGTCGCCGCGCGACAGGTCCTCGCGCCACGTGGTGGCGTGCAGGACCGCCACCTGGTCGTCGCGGATGCCGAGCAGGCGGCGCGTCGCGCGGCGCACCTCCGCGGCGTCGTCGGCCAGCAGCGAGTCGGTGCGCGGCAGACCGTGGTCGAACGCCGGACCCTCCCAGTCGTAGGCCTCGCGGTAGAACTCGGCCGCCTCCGGATACGGCAGGCAGATCACGTGCCAGTACGCCGAGCGCCGGTCGGTGGCCTCGAACTGCGCCCGCCACGGCGCCATCCGGCGCACGAAGTCGGGACGGCCCATCCGCTTGAACGGCTGGCCGTGGAACGTCTGCAGGTACACCTGCCCCGGCCGCAGCCGCGTGTAGGCACCGACCTCGGTGTTCTTCACGAGGTACTTCGACGCCGCGAGCGCGGAGTACCACTCGCGCGTGCCGGCGACGACCCGCTTCGCGCCCTCGGGCAGCGGCACGGAGTGGTCGACGGTGCCCCAGTAGAGCCGCATCCGCGGGTCGCGCCGGTGGAACTCGCGGTGGATCGCGGCCTGGCTGTCGGTGGCGACCTCGGCCCAGTAGCACTGGAACATCGCCGCGCGGGGGTCCACCTCGACCTCGATCGCCTCGTACGCCTCACGCAGGTCGCGCTGGCCGTACATCGTGTTCTCGTCGGGCTGGCGCGGCTTGATCAGGCGCAGTCCGATGTCGGTGGTGTGCCCGACGAGGGGGCCGTCGGCGAGGTCGGTGGGCCAGCCCACGAGATCGGCCGCGAGCGGCAGCGGCATCCCCCCGGACGCCACGGCGTAGTCGCCCCCGGGCAGCGGCAGGGCACCGCGGCCCCAGCGGTCGGCGGTGGCGGGGAAGACGGCCCGGAAGCTCGACCCCAGGCGGGTGAACTCCGTCGTGGCGAGGGTGAGCCCGGCGGACTCGAGCGTGGGCGCGGCGTCGAGACCGCGTCCGCTGACGACGATCGTGCCGCGCTCGAGCGAGATCGCGTCGACGACGGGCCCGATCGGCTCGGGCTCGGCGATCAGGCCGATCCGGCCGGAGGCGGTGCGGCCCGCGAGGCGGACCTCGACCTCGAGCTCGAGCGCCTGTTCCGGGCCGAGCCGCGAGAGGGGCACGTCGATCGCCCACGTGCTGCGATCGTAGGTCTCGCGCCACATGGCCGGACCTCCGCGGTGGCCCGAGGTCTCGCCGGTCCACGCGGCCCGCACGGCGGGGGTCAGGACGGTCAGCTCGGGGACGGCGCCCGCGGCGTCGATGTGGGCGAACCCGGCGCGGAACACGGCCTCGAAGCGGTCGCCCACCACGCGGGACCGGACCACCTCGCCGGCGAACCTGGTCTCGGAGTCGGCCAGGACGAACGCCTCGCGCGGGATCTCGGGGTCGTCCCAGCCCGGCAGATGCACGACCGGCTCGCCCTCGTGGAGTCCGGCAGCGTGCTGACGCACGTCCAGAAGGCCCTGGTTGAGGGCGGCGTGGAGCGCGTCGGCGTCGCCGTGCTCGAGGTGGTGCAGGGCTACCTTCGCCCACGACGGGACGCGGTGCACGAGCTCGGCGCGGTCCACGCCCTGCAGCAACCCCGGGAGCCGCGCGCGCAGGTCGGCCTCGACGCTGCCGTCGAGGTCCTTCGGGAGTCGACGGACGAGCGGAGGGAACTCCTTGACGAAGACGTCGAGGGGCTTCGCCGGACCGGTCGCGAGGTCCAGCATTCGCCGCGAGAGCGACCGCAGCCTGCCCATGTCACCTACGCCTTCGCCGAACATCCCGGACGGCGTCGATGCTATACGCTCGCCGCGTGTCGCCTTCCGCTGCTGCACCGGGCGAGCCGGCCACGAGCTTCCCCGACGGCGCCTGGTTCTCGGTCGTGGGCAATGTCCGCCTCGACGCCGGCGGCCAGACCCGCATGGTCCTGCTGCGCCACCGCCTCTTCGTGGCGGACGGCCTGGACTTCCCGATCCTGACGTACAACCCCGTGCCCTCGTACGAGCCGATCCGCGCCGGTCTGCTGTCCGACGGGCTGCTGCTGCCGCAGAGCCGGCTGCTCAACCTGCACGAGGACCTGCGCGAGCGTGACCTGAGCGCACTGCCCGTCGTCGAGGCGCCCGCGCTCGCTCGCGGGGAGCGCACCGAGGACGACGTCGAGGACGGCTACACGTGGCGGCGCCGACACCTCGACGCCGCGGGCACCGAGACCACCTGGGAGTACCTGCGGCCCGACGGCACGACCTACGCCTTCACCCCGCCCGATGTGATGGACGGAGACACCCGCGTCCTGGATCGCGACGGCCGCACGGTGCTGGCCGGCGACGGGCTCGGCGACCTGTGGCGCTGGTGGACCCGGCAGTTGGCTCCCCCGGACGGCACGGTGTTCCTCGTGAGTGACAGCCGGTTCGTCGCCGAGGAGCTCGGCCTGCTGGACGACCCGCGCTTCGTGCTGATGCACCAGATGCACAACCCGCACCTGCGCGGTGACCGACGCTGGGACTCGCCGATCGAGCCGTCCTACGCCTCCTCCCTGGAGCACGTGGACCGGTTCGACGCGCTCAACACCCTCACCGAGCGCCAGCGACACGACCTGCGGCTGCGCTTCGGCGACCTGCCCCAGTTCCACGTGGTGGCCAACCCGGTGGAGGCCGTCGAGCCGCCCTCCCCCGCTCCGGCTCGCGTGCCCGGACGGATCGTCGTGATCGCCCGGCTGCACCCGCAGAAGCAGCTGGACCGCGCGATCGACGCCTTCGCCCTGGTCGCTCCCCGCCACCCGACCGCGACGCTGGAGATCTACGGCGACGGCGACGAGGAGGAGAGGCTGCGGGCCCGCGCCGAGCAGCGCGGCGTGGCCGACCGAGTGGTCTTCCACGGGCATGTGCCCGACGCCGCCGACCGACTCTGGGAGGCCGACCTCGCGTGGCTGACCAGCCGCTTCGAGGGCTACGGCCTGTTCATCCTCGAGGCCCGGATGCGCGAGTGCCCGGTGCTCGCGTTCGACGTGCCCTACGGCCCGGCCGAGCAGATCGAGTC
>JBEVDF010000038.1:0-11473 GCA_040514145.1 Aeromicrobium sp. | reverse complement strand
GGGAGCGCCGTCGGATCGGCCATGCCGATGTCCTCGCTGGCGTGGATCATCAACCGGCGGGCGATGAAGCGCGGGTCCTCCCCCGCCTCGATCATCCGCGCGAGGTAGTGCAGCGCGGCGTCCACGTCGGAGCCGCGGATCGACTTGATGAACGCGCTCGTCACGTCGTAGTGCTGGTCGCCCTGGCGGTCGTACCTCACGGCCGCCTTGTCCACGGCGAGGGCCGCGTCGTCGAGGGTGATCTGCGCGTGGCCCTGGTCGGAGGCGGCTCCGGCGGCGGCCTCGAGGTAGGTCAGCACCCGGCGGCCGTCTCCCCCGGCGAGCCGCACCAGGTGATCGCGGGCGTCCTCACTGATCGTGATGTCGCCGTTGTAGCCCCGCTCGTCGGCGATCGCGCGATCGACCAGCACCGCGATGTCGTCGTCGGTCAGCGGCTGCAGGGTGAGCAGCAGCGACCGGCTCAGCAACGGCGAGATCACGCTGAAGTGCGGGTTCTCCGTGGTGGCGGCGACGAGGCTGACCCAGCGGTTCTCCACGCCGGGCAGCAATGCGTCCTGCTGCGCCTTGCTGAAGCGGTGGACCTCGTCGACGAAGAGGACGGTCTCCTTGCCGCGCGACAGCGCCTGGCGGGCGCCCGCGATCACCTCGCGGACCTCCTTGACGCCGGCGCTCACGGCCGAGACCTCGACGAAGCGGCGGTCGGTCTGGCGACTGATCAGGCTGGCAAGCGTGGTCTTGCCGGTGCCGGGAGGGCCCCACAGCAGCACGGTGAGCGGCGCGTTGCCCTCGATCATCCGCCGCAACGGCGACCCCGGGGCGAGCAGGTGCTGCTGGCCGACCAGCTCGTCGAGCGACTGCGGACGCATCCGCACGGCCAGTGGGGCGCTGGAGTGGGCGTTCCCCGCGAGGGTGCCGCTGGAGTCGCGACGCCCTGACGCGGGTGCATCGGGCAGGTCGAAGAGTCCGTCGGTCACCCCACGAGCCTACGGCGTGACGTCACTCCCCGGTGCGGCCGTCGATGCACTCGCGTAGGAGGTCGGCGTGACCGCAGTGGCGGGCGTACTCCTCGATCATGTGGACCACGAGGTCGCGGATCGGCACGACTCCCCCGTGCGGGCCGGGCAGCTCGCGGCCGAGGTCGGCCTCCTCGACGCCGTCGAGCCAGGCCTCGGCTCGAGCCACCTGCGTGCGCAGGGCGGCGAACGCCTCGTCGACGCACTCCTGCGTGCCCACCGCGTCGTTGAAGTCCGCGTCACGGTCCTGGTCCTTGAGGAACAGCGACGGCTCCGAGGACTGCTGGGCCACGCGCACGAACCAGTGATGCTCGACGTACGCCATGTGGCGCACCAGCCCGAGCAGCGACAGCGTGCTGGGCGGCACGCTGCGCTGCGCGAGCTGCTCGGGCGAGAGGTCCTCGCACTTGCGCACGAGCGTCTGGCGATAGTGGGCCAGGTACTCGGCGTAGTTGGCCTTCTCGCCCACGGCGGTCACGCCTGCTCGTCGTCCTCGTCCGGGATGGCGTCGACGCCGGCCTCGGCGCGCTGCTCTGGGGTGATCGGGGCCGGGGCCGCGGTCAGCGGGTCGTAGCCGCCGCCGGACTTCGGGAACGCGATGACCTCGCGGATCGAGTCGGCACCGGCGAGCAGCGCGACCGTGCGGTCCCAGCCGAACGCGATGCCGCCGTGCGGCGGGGCGCCGTACTTGAACGCCTCGAGCAGGAAGCCGAACTTGTCCTGCGCCTCCTCGGCCCCGATGCCCATGATCTCGAAGACGCGCTTCTGCACGTCCTCGCGATGGATACGGATCGAGCCGCCGCCGACCTCGTTGCCGTTGCAGACGATGTCGTAGGCCTGGGCCAGCGAGTCGCCCGGCGTGGCCAGGGTCTCGGGATCCTGGGGCGCGGTGAACGCGTGGTGCACCGCGGTCCACTCGCCGCCGCCGACCGCGACGTCGCCGGAGTCGAGCTCGCTGACCGACTCGAACATCGGCCAGTCGACGACGAAGGCGAACGCCCACGCCGACTCGTCGATGAGGTTCTCGCGCTTGGCGATCTCGATGCGCGCGGCACCGAGCAGCTGGCGCGAGCTCTTGACCGGGCCGGCCGAGAAGTACACGGCGTCGCCGGGCTTCGCGCCGACGGCCTCCACCAGACCCTCACGCTCGGCGTCGGACAGGTTCTTGGCGACGGGGCCGGTGAGGCTGCCGTCCTCCTGGACGAGCACGTAGGCCAGGCCGCGGGCGCCGCGCTGCTTGGCCCACTCCTGCCAGCCGTCGAGCGTGCGGCGGGCCTGCGAGGCGCCACCGGGGTGCACGACCGCGCCGACGTACGGCGCCTGGAACACGCGGAACGGGGTGTCCTTGAAGTAGTCGGTCAGCTCGACGAGCTCGAGGTCGAAGCGCAGGTCGGGCTTGTCGGAGCCGTACTTGCTCATCGCGTCGGCGTAGGTGATCCGCGGGAACGGCGTGGGCAGCTCCACGTCGATCAGCTTCCACAGCGCGACGTAGATCTCCTCGGCCAGCGCCATCACGTCGTCGGGGTCGACGAAGCTCATCTCGATGTCGAGCTGGGTGAACTCGGGCTGGCGGTCGGCGCGGAAGTCCTCGTCGCGGTAGCAGCGCGCGATCTGGTAGTACCGCTCGAGGCCGCCGACCATGAGCAGCTGCTTGAACAGCTGCGGGCTCTGCGGCAGCGCGTACCAGCTGCCCGGACGCAGGCGCGCCGGCACGAGGAAGTCACGCGCGCCCTCGGGCGTGGAGCGGGTCAGCGTGGGCGTCTCGACCTCGACGAAGTCGTGGCGGTCGAGCACGGCGCGGGCCGCGGCGTTGACCTTCGAGCGCAGGCGCATCGCGTGGGCGGGAGCCGGGCGGCGCAGGTCGAGGTAGCGGTGCTTGAGGCGGGCCTCCTCACCGACCTCCACGTGCTCGTCGATCGGGAACGGCAACGGCTCGGACCTGGAGAGGATCTCGACGTCGTCGGCGATGACCTCGATCTCGCCCGTGGCGATCGCGGCGTTCTCGTTGCCCTCGGGGCGGCGCTGGACCGTGCCGGTGACCTTGAGGCAGAACTCGCTGCGCAGCTGGTGGGCGACGTCCTCGCGGACGACGACCTGGGCGACGCCGCTGGCCTCGCGCAGGTCGATGAAGGCGACACCGCCGTGGTCGCGACGGCGGGCGACCCAACCGGCGAGCGTGACGCTCTCGCCGATGTTCGCGGCCGTCAGGGTTCCGGCGTCATGGGTGCGGATCACGCTGTCGTCTCCTTGTGGGTCACCTGCGGTCGCAGGTCGGTCTCGGGGGGCGTCCAGGCGTCGGGATCTGCCGACACCTGCTCGCCGGTTCTGATGTCCTTCACCTGGTCGCCGTCCTCGGTGACGAACCAGACGAAGGGGATGCCGCGGCGCTCGGCGAAGCGGATCTGCTTGCCGAACTTCTGGGCGGCGGGGGCCACCTCGCAGGCGATGCCGCGCGCGCGCAGTCGCTGCGCGATGGCGTCGCTGCCCGGGCGCGAGTCCTCGTCGTTGACCGCCACCAACACGGCCGACGGCACGGTGCGCGACGCGGTGATGCCGCTGGTCGTCAGCGTCGAGAGCAGGCGCGAGATGCCGATCGACAGGCCGACGCCCGGGTAGGTGCGCTTGCCGTCGCTGGCGAGCTCGTCGTAGCGGCCGCCGGAGCAGATCGAGCCGAGTCCCGGGTGCTCGGCGACACGGGTCTCGAAGACCGTGCCGGTGTAGTAGTCCAGTCCACGCGCGATGCGCAGGTCGGCGGTGACGGTCACGCCCTCGACGGTGGCACACCCCGCCACGACGGCCTCCAGCTCGGCCAGGCCCTCGTCGAGCATCGGGTGCTCCACGCCGAGGTCACGCACGCGCTTCACGAAGGACGTGTCGGTGGTGACGATCTCGGCCAGCGCGAGGCAGGACGTGGCCTGCGCCTGCGTGAGGCCCTGCTCGGCGAGCAGCTCGGCGATCTTGTCGGCCGAGAGCTTGTCGAGCTTGTCGATCACCTGCATGACGGCGGTGGGCTGCTCGATGCCCAGGCCGCGGTAGAAGCCCTCGAGGACCTTGCGGTTGCTGACCTGCAGGGTCAACGACAGGCCCGGGATCGGCAGCCCGGCCAGCGCCTCGGCCATGACCCGGGCGACCTCCACGTCGAAGTGGAACGGCAGCGTGCCGTCGCCGACGATGTCGATGTCGGCCTGCGTGAACTCGCGGAACCGGCCGGCCTGGGGCCGCTCGCCCCGCCAGACCTTCTGGATCTGGTAGCGACGGAACGGGAACTGCAGGTGCCCCGCGTTCTCCACCACGTAGCGCGCGAACGGCACGGTGAGGTCGTAGTGCAGCGCCAGCTCGGAGGCCTCGGACTCGTCGGCGTGCAGGAGCCGGACGGCGTAGACCTCCTTGTCGATCTCGCCCTTGCGCAGCAGCGTCTCCAGCGGCTCGACGGCACGTGTCTCGATGTTGGCGAAGCCGTGCAGCTCGAAGACGCGGGCCAGGTGGTCGAACACCGCGAGCTCGACGCTGCGCTCCGCCGGCAGGAACTCGGGGAAGCCCGACAGCTTGCTCATGGCGCCACCTCCGTCGAAGAAGCACAGTACGGACGCGCCGCCATGAGGTGCCTGAATGGATCTCGCTGGCGCTCGATCATGCAGTCAGCTCCAGCAGGAACGGGTTGGTGGCCTTCTCGCGGCCGATGGAGGTCTGCTGGCCGTGGCCGGGCAGCACGACGACGTCGTCGGGCAGGGTCAGCACCTTGCTCTGCAGGCTGCGCAGCATCTCGGCGTGCACACCACCGACGAGATCGGTGCGGCCGATCGAGCCGAAGAACAGGAAGTCGCCGGAGAACATGATCTGCGAGACGGGCTCGGGCCCGGTGTAGTCGACGCGGTAGGCCACGGTGCCCGGCGTGTGGCCCGGGCAGTGGTCGACCGTGAGCGTCAGGTCGCCGACCTGGATCGTGGCGCCGTCGACGGCGTCGCGGACCTCGGCGGGCTCGGAGAACTGCGACTCGTCGACCTCACCGAGCTCCCGGCGCAGCATCGCTGCCGACTCGTTCGAGATCGCGGCCATCGGATCGGCGAGCAGGTGCCGGTCGGCCGGGTGGATCCACAGCGGGCAGCCGTACTCGTCGGCGACCCGCGCGGCGTCCCACATGTGGTCGAAGTGGCCATGCGTCACCAGGACGGCGGCCGGGGTCAGGTCGTGCTCGGCCACGACGGCGCGCACACCCTCGGCGGACTGCATGCCCGGGTCGACGATCGCGCAGGGGGAACCCGGGCCGGAGGCGACGAAATAGCAGTTCGCCTGCAGAGGTCCGGCGGGGAAGGCGGTGAGAAGCACGCCTGTCAGGGTACGCGAGGACGACTCGGCGCCGCGAACCTCCTAGACTGACCGCCATGAGTGATTGGGGCCGCGTCGACGCGGACGGCAACGTCTACGTCAAAGAGGGCGATGGCGAACGTCTGATCGGGCAATGGGTCACCGGAGGCGACGCCGCCGAGGCGTTGGCGTTCTACACCCGGCGGTACGAGAACCTCGAGACCGAGGTCGACCTGCTGGAGAAGCGCATCGAGGCCGGAACCGTGTCGCCCGACGACGCGACGAAGGCCGTGGCGACGATCCGCGAACAGCTCGTCGACGCGCAGGCGATCGGCGACCTCGCTTCGCTGTCCGCGCGCCTCGACAAGGTCGAGCCGGCTCTGGGCGAGCTGCGCGCCAAGCGCAAGGCCGAGCGTGAGCAGCGCACCGCCGAGGCCGCCGAGGCCAAGGAACGCATCGTCGCCGAGGCCGAGAAGATCGGCGCCGGCCAGGACTGGCGCAACGGCGCCGACCGACTGCGTGCCCTGCTCGACGAGTGGAAGGCGCTCCCCCGCCTCAGCAAGTCGGCCGACGACGAGCTGTGGCACCGGTTCTCCAGCGCTCGCACCGCCTACACGAAGAAGCGCAAGGCCCACTTCGGTGAGCAGAGCGTGCGCCGTGACGAGGCGAAGAAGATCAAGGAGAAGCTGATCGAGGAGGCGGAGTCCCTCTCGGGCTCCACCGAGTGGGGTGCCACCTCCGGTGCCTACCGCGACCTCATGCAGCGCTGGAAGGCCGCCGGCTCCGCTCCGCGCAACGTCGAGGACAAGCTGTGGAAGCGCTTCCGCGCCGCCCAGGACGTCTTCTTCCAGGCGCGCGAGGCCGCCAACGCCGCCCAGGAGTCCGAGTTCGCCGACAACGCGGTGGTGAAGCGCGAGATCCTCATCGAGGCCGAGGCGCTGCTGCCGATCAAGGACCTCGAGGCCACCCGTCGCGCCTGGCACGACATCGCCGACCGCTGGGAGGCCGCCGGCAAGGTCCCCCGCGACGAGATCAAGGAGCTCGAGGGCCGCATCCGCGCCGTCGAGAAGGCGATCCGCGACGCCGGTGACCAGGAGTGGAAGCGCACCGACCCCGAGAAGTCGGCCCGCGCGGACGACATGATCACCAAGCTCGAGGACGCCATCGCCGGCATCGAGGCCGACATCGCCAAGGCCGAGGCCGCCGGCGACGCCAAGAAGGTCAAGAGCCTGCGCGAGAACCTCGAGTCGCGCCAGGCCTTCCTCGACATCGCCCGCCGCACCGCCTCCGACTTCAGCTGATCGCGACTCGCCGCTCGCCGGCCATCGCTGATCGAGTGCCGGCGAGCGCAGCGAGACGGTGTATCGAGATCATGCATCCCGCCCCCAGTTCGGGACCACACCTGGGTCTTCGAAGGATGTCGACGTGAGCCATCGCCCCAGTGTGGCCGACATCGCTCGGTGAGCGGCGTTCGTCCACAGGTGATCTCGATACGCCGCTCGCTGGCGCTCGCGAGCTACTCGATCACCGGGCTGATCGAGTGCCGGCGAGCGCAGCGAGACGGTGTATCGAGATCATGCATCCCGCCCCCAGTTCCGCTTCTTCGCCAGTGCGGGCAAGAGGTGGAGCTCACCGCGCATGAGAGCCTCACGCTTGGCCCGGGACCACCCCTGGATCTTCTTCTCTGCTGCGAACGCATCGACGACTGACTCGAACTCGTAGGACCAGAGCAGCTCCACGGGGAGACGGTGCCTGGTGTACGCCGCACCGCTGCCGCTCTGGTGCTGGTACAGGCGCCCGGCGAGATGGCGCGTACTGCCGACGTAGTACGAGCCGTCCGAGCAGCGAAGGATGTAGACGTGAGCCATCGCCCCAGCGTGGCCGACATCGCTCGGTGAGCAGCGTTCGTCCACAGGTGATCTGGAGCCTGGCGGCGCGGTTACTGGGTGACGCGGTAGGCGTCGAAGACGCCCTGGACGCCGGCGACGGCCTTGAGGACGGCGCCGAGGTGCTTGGCGTCGGCCATCTCGAAGGTGAAGCGGCTCTTGGCGACGCGGTCGCGGCCGGTGCTGAGGGTCGCCGACAGGATGTTGACGTGCTGGTCGGAGATCACCTTGGTGATGTCGGACAGCAGGTGCGGCCGGTCGAGGCCTTCGATCTGCATCGCCACCAGGAAGGTGGTCTTGGCGTTGGCGATCCAGCGCACCTGCACGACGCGCTCGGGCTGGTGGGCCAGCTCGACGAAGTTGACGCAGTCGCTGCGGTGCACCGAGATGCCCGAGCCTCGCGTGACGAAGCCCTCGATCTTGTCGCCGGGCACCGGCGTGCAGCAGCGCGCGAGCTTGACCATGACGTCGCCGGAGACACCGACCACCTCGACGCCCGCATCGCTACGGGCCGTGGACGGCCGCCTCGAGCGCAGCGGGATGGCCGTGACCTCGGCAGCCTCCTCCTCGGCACCCTCGCGACCGCCGGCGAGGTCGATGACACGGTCGACCACGTTCTGCGCGCCGACGTTGCCCTCCCCCACCGCCGCGTACAGCGCCGCGATGTCGGCGTGGCCCATCTCCTTGGCCACCGTGTCGAGATTCGCCTGCCGGAACAGGCGATGCATCGGCAGGCCCTCTTTGCGCATCTGCTTCGCGATGAGGTCCTTGCCGTGGTCGATGGCCTCCTCGCGGCGCTCCTTCGTGAACCACTGGCGGATCTTGTTGCGCGCGCGAGGGCTCTTGACGAAGTCGAGCCAGTCGCGGCTCGGGCCGGCCGTGGGCGACTTCGACGTGAAGATCTCCACCACGTCGCCGCTCTCGAGCTCGGACTCCAGGGAGACCAGGCGTCCGTTGACGCGGGCACCGACGCAGGCATGGCCGACCTCGGTGTGGACGCCGTACGCGAAGTCGACCGGGGTGGCGTGGGCCGGCAGCTGGATCAGGTCGCCGCGTGGCGTGTACGCGTAGACACCCGCGTGCTGCATCTCGAAGCGCAGTGAATCGAGGAAGTCGCTGGAGTCCTCGGTCTCGGACTGCCAGTCGACGAGCTCGCGCAGCCACATCATCTCGTTGCCGCCGGGCCCGTCCATGCTCGCCTTCCCGCCGACGGCGGCGAGGGACTCGGCCTTGTACTTCCAGTGCGACGCGACACCGAACTCGGCGCGACGGTGCATGGCGTAGGTGCGCAGCTGCAGCTCCACCGGCTTGCCCTGCGGGCCGATCACGGTGGTGTGCAGCGACTGGTACATGTTGAACTTCGGGACGCTGATGTAGTCCTTGAAGCGGCCCGGGATCGGGTTCCACCGGGCGTGCAGGACGCCCAGCACGGCGTAGCAGTCCGCGACGTCGTCCACGAGGATGCGCACCCCGACCAGGTCGAAGATGTCGGAGAAGTCGCGGCCTCGCACGAGCATCTTCTGGTAGATCGAGAAGTAGTGCTTCGGCCGGCCGGTGACCTTGGCCTTGATCTTGGCGTGACCGAGGTCGGAGTTCACGTCGCGGATGACGCGCTCCAGGAACGCCTCGCGCGACGGGGCGCGCTCGGCGACGAGACGGACGATCTCGTCGTAGACCTTGGGGTGCAGGGTCGCGAACGCGAGGTCCTCCAGCTCCCACTTGATCGTGTTCATGCCCAGGCGGTGGGCCAGGGGCGCGAAGATCTCGATCGTCTCGCGGGCGATGCGCTCCTGCTTGTCCTGGCGCAGGTAGCGCAGGGTGCGCATGTTGTGCAGGCGGTCGGCCAGCTTGATGACGAGCACGCGGATGTCGCGCGCCATCGCCACGACCATCTTGCGGATGGTCTCGGACTGGGCGGAGTCGCCGTACTTGACCTTGTCGAGCTTGGTGACGCCGTCGACCAGCTGCACGACCTCGTCGCCGAAGTCCTTGCGCAGCTGCTCGATCGTGTAGGACGTGTCCTCGACGGTGTCGTGGAGCAGGGCGGCGCACAGGGTGGGCGCGGTCATGCCGAGCTCGGCCAGGATCGTCGCGACCGCCAGCGGGTGCGTGATGTACGGGTCGCCGCTCTTGCGCTTCTGGCCCTCGTGCATCGCCGCGGCGACCTCGTAGGCCTTCTCGATCGAGGAGACGTCGCCCTTGGGGTGGGTGTCGCGGTAGACCTTGATCAGCGGGTCGAGGACCGGGTTGCCAGCGCCGGTGGACTTGCCACCGATGCGCGCGAGGCGGCTGCGCACGCGCGCGGACGTGCGTGCCGAGTCCGGTGTCCTGGACTCGACAGACCTCGTCGAGGGTCCCTCGGTGCGCTCAGCCACGCGTGCCTCCTTCAGGCCATCCTACGGAGACGGCGTCAGAGCGCGCCGGATACCACCGAAGCGAGCACGCCCAGGACGAGCGCGGCGATGGCGATGACGGCGACGATGCGGACGGTGCGCTGGCTCATCAGTACTCCAGGAGTGCGGTCAGGGGCACGCCGTCGAGCACGGCACGACCCCCGAGGGCGGGCAGCTCGATGAGGACGAGATTGCCGGCGACCTGGGCGCCCGCGCGCTCGAACAGACGCACGGAAGCGGCCAGCGTGCCGCCGGTGGCGAGCACGTCGTCGACGATGAGCACGCGCGCACCCTCGCTGACGGCGTCGGCGTGGATCTCGACGACGGCGTCGCCGTACTCGAGCGAGTAGGACTCCGACAGGGTCGCCGCGGGCAGCTTGCCGGCCTTGCGCACGGGCACCAGGCCGATGCCCAGCGCCTCGGCGATGAGCGGCGCGAGCAGGAAGCCTCGGGCCTCCACGCCGGCGACGACGTCGATCGGGGCGAAGGCGCGAGCCGCCTCGACCAAGGCCGCGACGGTGGACGCGAGTCCTTCGGGGTCGGACAGCAGCGGGGTGATGTCGCGGAACGTGACGCCGGCCTCGGGCCAGTCCTCGATGGCGCGGATCAGCCGCGCGGCGATGTCGGGGAAGTCGCTCATGCCTGCGGGGCGATCACTTCGGCGACGGCGGCGCGGGCGACCGTGACGACCACACCGGGCGCGATCTCGAGGCCGACCGTGTCCTCGTCGAGGGTGGAGATGGTGCCGTGGATGCCACTGGTGATCATCACGCGGGCGCCGGGCTCCAGCGCCGACTGCATCTGGCGCAGCGCGGTGAACTGCTTCTGCCGCTCGCGCATCGGACGGATGATGAGCAGGAAGAAGACCAGGGCCAGCAGGACCAGGGGAAGGAAGTCAGCGAACGTCACCGGATGGAGTCTAGTCGGCGGCGTCGAAGGGCAGTTGCGTGGCATCGGCCCCGGCCGGAGCCGAGAGTCCGAGGTGCCGCCAGGCCGCCGGGGTGGCGATCCGGCCGCGCGGCGTGCGGGCCAGGAAGCCCAGTCGCACGAGGAACGGCTCGGCCAGCTCCTCCACCGTCTCGCGCTCCTCCGACACCGCGACCGCGAGGGTGGTGATGCCCACCGGTCCCCCGCCGAAGTTGCGACACAGGACGTCGAGCACGGCGCGGTCGAGCCGGTCGAGGCCGAGGTCGTCGACCTCGTAGAGGTCGAGGGCGGCCTTGGCGATCGCGTGGTCGACGGCGCCGTCGGCGCGGACCTCGGCGTAGTCGCGCACGCGGCGCAGCAGCCGGTTGGCGATGCGCGGGGTGCCGCGCGAGCGCGAGCCGATCTCGGCGGACGCCTCGGTGCTGACCTCGAGGTCGAGCAGGTCGGCGGAGCGCCGCACGATGCGGTCGAGGTCGGCCGGCTCGTAGTAGTCGAGCTGGGCGGTGAAGCCGAACCGGTCGCGCAGGGGGCCGGGCAGCAGGCCGGCGCGGGTGGTGGCGCCGACGACGGTGAACGGCGGGATCTGCAGCGGGATGGCAGTGGCGCCCGGGCCCTTGCCGACGATGACGTCGACCCGGAAGTCCTCCATCGCCATGTAGAGCAATTCCTCGGCGGGCCGCGACATGCGGTGGATCTCGTCGATGAACAGCACGTCGCCCTGGTTGACCCCCGAGAGAATCGCGGCGAGGTCGCCGGCGTGCTGGATGGCGGGGCCGCTCGTGAGCCGCAGCGGGGCCGCGAGCTGGTGGGCGATGATCATCGCGATCGTGGTCTTGCCCAGGCCGGGCGGGCCCGACAGCAGAACGTGGTCGGGGGTGCGCTCGCGCGCGACGGCCGCGTCGAGCACGAGAGACAGCTGCTCGCGGACGCGCTCCTGGCCGATCAGCTC
>JBEVDF010000186.1:0-5949 GCA_040514145.1 Aeromicrobium sp. | reverse complement strand
GGGCGATCCGGTCGTGGAGCTCGGCCAGGTCGGGGCGGATGTGATCGAGATCGACGTCGGCGTCCTCGGTGTGCTGGTGGTCGACGGTGTCGTCGGGCGCGACCACGGCGATCGGCTGACCCGCCGCCACCTGGTCGCCGGCCGCGACGAGGACCTCGGTGACGGTGCCGGCGAACCCGGCCGTGACGGGGTGCTCCATCTTCATCGACTCGAGGGTCGCCAAGGGAGTCCGCGGGCCGACGGTGTCGCCGGGCTTCACCGACACGGCCAGGACGGTGCCGTTCATGACCGAGGCCACGGTGCCGGACTCGTCCGTCGTGCGCTCCGCGTCGGCGCGCTCGGCCAGCAGGTGGTCGAGCCAGGCGGTGGTGACGTCGCCGCTGCGGACGACCTCGTGGGCCAGCAGCTCGCGCAGCAGCGGGACGTTGGTCCGCACGCCCTCGATCCGCAGCGCCGCGACGGCCGCGTCGGCGTCCGAGCAGGCGGCCGCGTGGTCGCCCTCGGTGACGGTGACGACCTTCGCGAGGAGCGAGTCGAACGTGCCGTCGACGACGGTGCCGACGGCGATGCCGGTGTCGACGCGGACGCCGGCGGGCGCCGAGAAGCCGGTGACGGTTCCGGTGGTGGCGACGACGGTTCCGCCGACCACCTCCTCGGCGTTGACGCGCGACTGGACGGCCACGACCCCGGGGCGGGGGCGCACGTCGGACGGCACACCGGCCTCGTCGAGGCGGTGTCCGGCCGCCACGAGCAGCTGGGCGCGCACGAGGTCGGTGCCCGTGACCTCCTCGGTGACGGTGTGCTCGACCTGGAGTCGGGGGTTGACCTCGATGAACACCGCATCGAGCGGGCCGCCGCGCCGCAGCAGGTCGGCGTTGACGAGGAACTCCACCGTGGCCAGGCCGCGGTAGCCCAGGGGAGCGGTGAGGTCCTTCGCCCACGTCGTCAGGCGCTCGCGGTGGGCGTCGGTCAGCGACGGGCTCGGCGCGACCTCGATGACCTTCTGGTGGCGCCGCTGCACCGAGCACTCCCGCTCGCCGAGCGTGACGACCCCCGTGCCGTCGCCGAGCACCTGCACCTCGATGTGCTTGGCGCTGGCGAGCAGTCGCTCGGCGTAGACGGAGGAGTTGCCGAAGGCGCGCTCGGCCTCGGACCGGCACCGGTCGTACGCCTCGGCGAGGTCGGCGGCGTCGGTGACGGGGCGCATGCCGCGCCCGCCGCCACCGGAGACGGCCTTGATCATGATCCCGGCGGGGTGGCGCTCCAGGAGGGCCGCGACCTCGGCGAGGGACGCGTCGCGACCCGTCGCATCCAGGAGCGGGACGCCGTGGGCCAGTGCGTGCTCCCGGGCGCTGCCCTTGTCGCCGAACAGCTCCAGGGTCGTCGGGTCCGGGCCGACGAACGTCAGTCCCGAGGCCTCGCAGGCCCGCGCGAGCTCCGCGCTCTCGCTGAGGAACCCGTAGCCGGGATGGACGAGGTCCGATCCCGTCAGGACCGCGGCGCCCACGATGGCCTCGACGTCGAGGTAGCCCGCCACGCCGGCCTTCGGGAGCGGGTGGCTCTCGGCGTCAGCGGTGCTCGCCTCCTCGACGGTGTGCACGTGCTGGGGGGTCCAGTCGAGCGCGCGGACCGCGCGCTCGATCCGGGTGGCGATCTCGCCGCGGTTGGCGATCAGGACCTTCATCGTCGACTCCTGGTGTTGACGTGGGTGTCAATGACTATCCTCGCGACTGTTGACACTTGTGTCAATGGCCGGGTTAGGGTAAGGCCATGACACAGGGCTGGGCGATCCGCGAGGACCACGACCGGGCGGACGCGCAGCGCCACGCCGAGCTGCTGACGGCAGCCCGGGCCGCCTTCGAGGAGCTCGGCTACGGTGCCACCACGATCGCCGAGATCACCCGCAGGGCGGGCGTCAGCCGTGCGACGTTCTATGTCTACTTCGCCTCCAAGGAGCAGGTGTTCGCCGTGCTCGCCGAGCAGGTGCGCGACCGGTTCCTGCGCGCCCAGGACCTCGCGGGAATCGACCGTGACGCCGTCGACGAGGTGCTGCACCGGACGATCGCGACCACGCTGGAGGCCACGGTCGAGAACCTCGCGCTGATGACGGTCCTCAACCATCAGGCGGTCGCCGACGAGCAGATGCGCGGCCTCTGGCGCGAGATCCAGCGCGAGGTCGTCCGCCGCACCGCCAGGTACGTCAGCCAGCAGGCCCGCGCGGGCCGGGTCCAGCCGGTCGCGGACC
The DNA here is from genome assembly GCA_040514145.1 of Aeromicrobium sp. Lineage (GTDB taxonomy): Bacteria > Actinomycetota > Actinomycetes > Propionibacteriales > Nocardioidaceae > Aeromicrobium. The sequence continues at coordinate 3,704 of JBEVDF010000186.1, read as the reverse complement.
CCGAGGCACTGGGCATGATGGGTGCCGGGATGAACGACCGCTACGCCCCGCTGGTGGTGGCCGGCGAGACCACCGTGGAGGCGGCCGTCGAGGAGATGCACCGCATCTGGATGGCCTGCCTCGGCCGCTGACCCGGCGGACTACTCGGTCGGGCGCGACGTGCCGAGACGGTGACTCGGCGGCAGCGACCACGGCAGCGCGGCATGCTGCGCGAGCAGGGCATCGATGCGCTCGGCGACCTCGGGGGCGAACTCGGTCGCCCGCCGGGTCGTGAGGTCCACGTAGGCCTCGACGAACTCCAGGGTGCTGGCGATCTCGCCGGTCGTGCGGTTGGCCAGGATCGTGACGGCGTGGACCGTCTTCGCGGCGCGCCCGAGGATCCGCAGGTGGGCCGACACCTCGTGGCCCACGAGGATCTCGTGGTGGAACTGCACGTGGTGGGCCACGCTGAACGAGCTCTGTCCGGTGCGGTCGAGGAAGGCCTGGTCGAGACCCATCTGGCTCTCCCAGGACGCCTCGGCCGCGTCCATGTGCAGGTCGTAGTGGCCGCGCACGTTCACGTGGCCGTTGAGGTCCTGGTACCGGGCGGGCACGGTGCGCGAGAGCAGGGTGCCGAGCGGCTCGAGGTCCTCCGGGGTGGGCAGGGCGGTCACGAGGGGATCCCGGCGTTGAGCGCGGCGGCCTCGTCGGCCAGCTCGTTCTTGCGCACCTTGCCGGTGGCGGTCATCGGCAGGGAGCCGAGCACCGAGACGAGCGGCACCTTGTAGGTGGCCATGTTGGCCCGCGACCACGTCACGAGCTCCTGTGCCGTGACATCCGAGCCGGCGCGAGGGACGACGAACGCCACGGGGCGCTGGCCGGTGTCGGGGTCGTCGGTGGGCACGACCGCCACGGAGTCCACGGCCGGGTGCTGGGCCAGCAGCATCTCGACGTCCGCGGGGAACACGCTCATGCCGTTGACCTTGATCATCTCCTTGCGGCGACCCAGGTAGTGGATGAAGCCCTGCTCGTCGATGCGGCCGTTGTCGCCGGTGTGGATCCAGCCGTCGACCAGCTGCTCGCGGGTGGCCTCCTCGTTGCGCCAGTAGCCGTCGGTGACCGAGGGGCTGCGCACGATGATCTCGCCGACCTCACCCAGGGGGACGGGGTTCTGGGTGCCCAGCTCGACGACGGCGATGTCGGTGCCCGGGACGGGGATCCCGCAGAAGACGGGCTCGGACAGCAGGTCGAGGTCGTTCTCGGCGAAGCCGTAGGGCACGGCGTCGATCGTGTGGGTCTCGGTCATGCCGTAGGCCGACTCGCGCAGCACGGAGCCGGGGACGAGCTCGGCCCAGCGGTGCCGGACCTCCGGGGTCATCTTGCGGACGAACGAGACGGCCTGCGGGTCGAGCAGCGAGCCCAGGTCGTGGGCGGCCAGGTCCTGGGTGTCCATCAGCTCGAGGTAGTTCTCGACCGTGCCGGTCATCAGCATCACGCGCTCGCGCTCGATGGTGTCGACCACCTCGGCGGCGTTCCAGCGAGCCATGAGGATGCTGGACCCGCCCAGCACGAGCGGGATCAGGATGCCCAGATCCTCGCCCGCGATCCAGAAGATCGGGAGGTAGCACAGCGAGACGTAGGTGCCGTCCGCCGGCATCGCGGTGGCCGCGGCGGCGCTGGCCACGGTGTAGAGCATGTGGCGCTGCGAGTGCTGGCAGCCCTTCGGCATGCCCGTCGTGCCGCCGGTGTAGTTGAGCGCGGCGAGGGACTCGAGGTCGCCGTCGTCGCCCGCGTACGGGGCCGCGGCGAGGGCCGACTCCCACGAGAACTCGCCGGTGCCGTCGGTCAGCAGGACGGGAATCGCCGGGACCCGGTCGGCGCAGGCGTCGAGCGTCGGCGAGAGCGCCGTGGCGGTCACGACGAGCACGGGCTCGCTGTCGAGCAGCTCGTAGGCGAGCTCGGCCGGCTGGAACATCGGGTTCACGGGCACGTGGACGGCGCCGAGGCGCAGCAGCGCCAGGAACGCGATGACGAACTCGGTGGAGTTGCCCAGGTAGACCGCCACGCGATCACCGCGGCTGACGCCGTGCTCGGACATCCAGGTGGCCACGCGGCGGTGCGCGTCGTCGAGCTCGGCGTAGGTGTACCGGGTGTCGCCGAGGGCCAGCGCGAGGTGGTCGGGGCGCTCGGCAGCCCAGTGCGAGACGTGGGCAGGGATGGTGATCTCGCCGGCCGGGTAGGTCACCTCGGCCGGGATCCCGGCGGGGCGCAGGGCGTCCTGCAACTGACGGACTTCGGCCAGGTACGCGTCCAGGGTCTGCTGAGTCGTCATGGGACGGCTGCCTCCGGGGGGATCGAGGGAGACCGGGCACAGGACGTGACGACGGTCTCATTGACGTCGGTGTCAACGAGTGAAGCCGACTTTGACGGTCGTGTCAACAGGGTTCTCGGAGCCGCCCGGCCGGGCCTCAGTGCGACAGGTGGCTCGCGCCGGCCAGGGTCATGGCCAGGTCGGCGTACTGGAAGCCGATCGCGGTGGGCGTGCGGGCGGAGCCGTGCCGGTACCAGCGCGCGACATCGATGCAGGTCGACAGGATCGTGATCTTGGCCCACTCGAGGTCGGCGAGCCGGAAGGTGCCTTCGGCCACGCCGGCCTCGAGGATCTCGAGGACGTGGTCGTCGACCGAGCGGCGCAGCGTCCACACGTCGGTGAACTCGGGTCCGCGGTGCAGCCGGATCTCGTACTCGATCGAGCGGGACAGCAGGTTCATCTCGGCGTTCCAGGTCGCGAACGACGCGACCCCGAGCCTGAGCTGCCCCACCGGGTCGGCGGCCTGGCGCGCGGGCTGGCTGAAGGCGCCCGTGGAGGCGCGGTGGCCCTCGAGCGCGATGCGGTGGAACAGCTCCTGCTTGGACTCGAAGTGGATGTACACCGCCGCCGAGCTCATGCCTGAGCGCGTGGCGATCTCGCGGGTCGAGGCGCCGTGGTAGCCCAGGTCGGCGAACGCCAGGGTGGCGCCGCGCAGGATCTTGCGCGAGGCGCCCGACGCTCGCTCGTCCCAGAACTGCTCGATCCGCTTCTCGGCATGCTCCCGGTCGGTCAGGACCCGCTGGGGGACCGTCGCCGTCGCCGGCTGGCTGGTCTCGGCCATCGTCGTCCCTCCCTTGGGCCCCGGGACACCCCGAGTGGTGTTGGAGTCTACCCGGGAATCCCACATAAGCGTATGCTTAGATTTCCTCCGCCAATGTGAACCGATGAAAGGTCACCACATGTCCGACGTGCGATCCGAGCTGACAGCCTCCGTGTTCAAGATCGAGGTTGCCGTCGGCGACCAGGTCGAGGAGGGGCAGCCCTTGCTCATCTTGGAATCGATGAAGATGGAGATCCCCGTCGTGGCGCCCCGAGCGGGTGTGGTGCAGGAAATCCTGTCATCCGAGGGAGATGTGGTCGAGGAGGGCGCGGTCGTAGCGCGCCTGGCCGACTGATTCGACGCAATTGTTCTCGTGGCCGAGCCGGATCCCCGGCTCGGCCATCGTCATTCCAGGAAACATGAAAATAACCTCAGGTTCAGGCTTGACGCTGTGACCCGGATCACTTAGCGTGGGTCTTCGCAGACCTAAGCGAGTGCTTAGGTCTGTGATGCCGAGGCGGTCGTTTCGCCTTCTCCGATCAAAGGGGCAGCAGTGAGCCACGTGTGGTCCGACGAGATCGACGAGATCTCCCG
>JBEVDF010000015.1:0-13167 GCA_040514145.1 Aeromicrobium sp. | reverse complement strand
TCTCGAAGAACACCTCGGCGCCCGGACCGGTGCCGTTGACCCAGCGCTTGCGCGTGACCGGACGTCCCGCGAGGTGCGGCAGCAGCCACGGCGCGACCTGCGCGTAGTACGAGATGACGTCGGCCTTGGTGGTCCCCGAAGCCGGGTACATCACCTTGTCGCTGTTGGTCAGGCGCAACAGCCTGCCGTCGACGGAGACCGTCTGGGTGGACGCTCCTGTCACGACAAGGACCCCCTGGGCGTAGTGTCTGGAGTTCCCAGTGTGAAGGAGCGATCGTGTCCGTGCCTGATTTCTTCTCCGAGGTGGCGCTCGATCTGCACGAGCAGCCCACCACGGAGAAGACCGTTGAACGCATCACCGAGCACGCCCGTACGGCGGCCGGGTGCGACGACGCCGGCATCATGCTGGTGCACTCACGGACACGCATCGAGACGGCCGCATCGACCTCGGACCGCGTCTCGCGCTCGCACGAGCTGCAGCGCGAGCTCGACGAGGGGCCGTGCCTCGACGCCCTCGAGTCCGGCGGCAGCTTCCTGTGCTCCGACGTCCAGACCGACGATCGGTGGCCCCTGTGGGGACCCGCCGCCGCGGAGCTGGGCATCCACAGTGCGATGAGCGTGCTGCTGGAGACCCGCGAGCGGCGCTACGGGTCGCTCAACCTCTACGCCGACCGGCCCGGCGCGTTCGACGGCAACGACCTCGCCACCGCGATGATCTTCGCGCGACACGCGTCGGTCGCCTTGGCCAACGCCCACCAGGAGCAGGGCCTGCTCACCGCGATCGACGCCCGCAAGGTGATCGGCCAGGCGCAGGGCATCCTCATGGAGCGCTTCGACATCGAGTCCGACCGCGCGTTCGACGTGCTGCGCCGCTACTCGCAGAACCACAACCAGAAGCTGCACGCCGTGGCCAGCTGGGTCGTGGAGAACCGCAAGCGCCCCGTGTCGGAGTTCCCCGCCACCGTACGGGTGGAGCTGCCGGACGTGGCGCCCACGGCCGACGGGGACCACCAGCCGGCCTGAGCCTGATTCAGGCCGAGGACTTCTTCTTCGCGGCCTTCTTCTTGGGCTTCTCGGACTTCGCGTCGCCCTTGCGTGCCTCCACGCTGCGGCGCAGCGCCTCCATGAGGTCGACGACCTCGCCGCCGGTGTCCTCCTGCTCGCCGAACGTGGCCTCGGTGTCGATGCCCTCGCCGGCCTTCTGCTTCGCCTCGATGAGGGTCTTGAGCTGTTCCTGGTAGTCGTCGGTGAACTGGCTCGCGTCGAAGTCGCCGGCGAGCGACTCGATCAGCTGGCCGGCCATCGCGAGCTCCTTCTGGGTCACCTTCGCGGTGTTCTCCAGCACGGGGAAGTCGGCGGTGCGGACCTCGTCGTCCCACAGCAGCGTCTGCAGGACGAGCACGTCGTCGCGCACCCGCAGGGCGCCCAGGCGCGTGCGCTGGCGCAGCGCGAAGGTGACGACGGCGGTGCGCTCGGTGTCCTCGAGGGCGCGGCGCAGCAGCGTGTAGGGCTTGAGCGCCTTCTCCTCGGGTTCCAGGAAGTAGGGGTTGCCCAGGCGCAGCACGTCGATCTGGTCGTCCGGGACGAACTCGACCACGTCGATCTCGTGGCTGCGCTCGGCGGGCAGGGACTTGAGGTCCTCGTCGGTGAGCACGATCGTGCGCTCGCCGTCGTCGTACGCCTTGTCGATGTTCTTGTAGGGGACGACTTCCTTGCAGATCTCGCAGCGGCGCTCGTAGCGGATGCGCCCGCCGTCCTCGTCGTGGACCTGGTGCAGCGACACGTCGTGGCTCTCGGTGGCGGAGTAGACCTTCACCGGCACATGGACCAGCCCGAAGCTGATCGCACCCTTCCAGATGGCTCGCATCCAGCCAGTATCCGCCCTCAGCGCCGCCAGCGCGAGCGCTTGGACCCGGTGCCCGAGGCGGGCTCGATCGGGACGAACCCGGGCTCGTAGGGCTCCAGGTCCGGGACGCGCTCGGTGAGCTGGTCGATCGCGCGCGGCAGGTCGTCGAACGCGATGCCCGCCAGCTGGTTGGGCGAGAACCGCCACCACGCGAGGTCCAGGAGCCTCTCCCGCGTCGCGGGGTCCACCCGGTCGCGGATCGGCCGGGCCGGGATCCCGCCGACGATCGAGTAGGGCGCCACGTCGTCGGTGACCACCGCACCCGCCGCGACCACCGCTCCGTCGCCGATCGTCACGCCGCGCAGGATCACCACCTTCGCGCCGATCCAGACGTCGTTCCCGACCACCGAGGGCTCACCGCGGAACGACGCACGCCCGTCGGCCTCGGGGTCGATGACCTCGGACTCGGCGGCCGACGGATGCCACCCCCACGTCGCCTTCTTGTACTGGAACGAGTTCACGCCCAGCCACGTCAGCGGATGCCCGGTCGCGCCGATCAGCACGTCGGGCGCGAACTCGCAGTAGCGGCCGATCGTGGCCGACTGGGACTCGATGCCGTGGGCCAGGCTCGTGAACGCGCCCACGCGAGTGAGACCGCCACGGACCAGCAGATCGCCGAGCATCCGGATCGGGGGCTCGGCCAGCAAACGGGACGACCCGACCAGTCGCAGGCCCTCGGTTCCGCGCGCGTGCTCCACCACGGCGCCAGCCTAGGGGCTGGGGCTCCGCGGGACTGGCCTGTCCATCCGTTTACCTCCCTGCAATCGGGACGCGCGACAATGGTGGACATGGCGTTTCTGTTGCGCGTGGAGCTTCCCGACGTCCCGGGCTCCCTCGGCGCACTCGCGACGGCCCTCGGTGGTGCCGGAGCCGACATCGAGGCGATCGAGATCGTGGAGCACCGGTCCGACGGGTTCGCAGTCGACGACGTGCTCCTCGAGCTGCCCAGCGCGGTGATGCCCGATGCCCTCATCACGGCCTGCCAGGGTCTCGACGGCGTCCACGTGCACTGGATCAGTCGCTACACCGCGGGCGCCAACCTGAGCATGGACCTCGAGGCCGTCGAGGCGTTCACCGACGAGCCCGACCTCGCGATCGAGCGCCTCATCGAGGTCATCCCCTCGACGTTCCGCACCGACTGGGCCATGGCCGTGGGTCCGGGAGACGCGGGCGCGGCCTTCCTGTTCGGGTCGTCGGCCGCGCCGCGCGTCGTGCCCGACTGCGACGCCTGGCTCTCGGTCGGCAAGGCGCAGAACCTGCCCGACGTGCCCGCCTGGGACTCCACCGTCCTCGCGGGCTCCCCCGGCATCACCCGCTCGGGCCTGGAGTTCTTCGTCGCCGTCGGCCGCCACGGCGGCCCGGAGTTCCTGGCCTCGGAGATCGCGCGGCTGGGCCACATGGTCTCGCTGGCCGCCTCGGTGCAGACCGGCGGCGACTGACCTACTCCTGCTTCTGCGTCACCGGGGTGTGCGCGTGGTGGAAGCGGCCGAGCGCCGTGACCTCCCGCTCGAGCGCCGGCACGGTCTTGCGCGTCAGCAGCCGCACGTAGGGCCACGTGGCGGGCGAGTTGACGAACGCCTTGCTCCAGTTCGCCAGCAGCACCGCGCGCGGCACGTAGACGCGGCTCTTGCGCTTGGCCAGGCCGACGAGGATCTGCTCGGCGCAGGTCTCCACGTCGGTGGTCGTGTTGGCGGGGTACGGCAGCCGGCGGCGGATCGCCTTGAACGTGGGCAGGTCGGCCTCGGCGTTGCGGACGATGTCGGTGTCGATCCACGACGGGTGGCAGATGCCCACCTTCACGCCCAGGTGCGCGACCTCCTGCTTCAGCGCGACGGCCAGGGCCTCGTTCCCCGCCTTGCTGGCGCTGTAGGAGCTGAGACCGGCGATGTTGGAGAAGGCCGCCAGCGAGGAGACCACCAGCAGGTAGCCCTTGGACGCCCTCAGGTGGGGGATCGCGTACTTGGCGGTGCGGAACACCCCGTTGAGGTTGACGTCGATGACCCGCTCGAACGCCTCGTCCTCGATCTGGCGCACCGTGCCGTAGGACGCGATGCCCGCGTTCGCCACCACGTGGTCGAGCCGGCCGAAGTGGGCCGCGGCCGCGTCGATCGCGGTCCGCACCTCCTCGCTGCTGCGGACGTCGGCCTGCCACCAGGCCGCCGACTCGCCGAGCTCCTCACCGAGTTGGGCGAGCAGATCGGGCTCGAGCCCGACGAGGGCCACCCGCCCGCCGTGCGCCACGTATGCGCGTGCAACTGACGCGCCGATGCCACGGGCAGCACCCGTGATGAGAGCGACCTGGCCGCGGAACTGTTGGGGCTTCAAAGACGACATGGCCGACAAGATACCGCCGGTATGTGAAATGTGCCACTGCCGATGTCATATTCACTCGAGACCCGGTCGGGCCCGTGTTACCTGTCCGTAACGTGACCTACCTCATGTCCCGACCCCTGAGAGACCCGGCTATTGTCTGCGGGATGAGCACCCCCCTGCCCGATCTGGGCTCGATGAGGATCGGCGTCGTGAAGGAGTCCGCCCCCGGCGAGACCCGCGTCGCCGCGACACCGGCGACGGTGAAGCAGCTGATCGATCTCGGCTACCTGGTGAACGTGGAGAGCGGGGCCGGCGTGGCCTCCAGCTTCAGCGACGCCGCCTACGCGGCCGCCGGTGCCACGATCAGCGACAAGCCCGACACGTGGGCCAGCGACGTGATCTTCAAGGTCAACGCGCCCACCGAGATCGAGATCGCCCTCATGCTGGACGGCGCGACGCTGATCAGCATGATCAGCCCGGGACTGAACCCCGATCTGGTCGAGAAGCTGGCGACGCGCCCCATCACGGTGCTCGCGATGGACGCGGTGCCGCGCATCTCGCGCGCCCAGTCCATGGACGTGCTGTCCTCGATGGCCAACATCGCCGGCTACCGCGCCGTCGTCGAGGCTGCCCACGAGTTCGGCCGCTTCTTCACCGGCCAGGTCACCGCAGCCGGCAAGGTGCCGCCGGCGAAGGTCCTCGTGGCCGGAGCCGGCGTGGCCGGCCTCTCGGCCATCGGTGCGGCCTCCAGCCTCGGTGCCATCGTGCGCGCCACCGACCCGCGTCCCGAGGTCGCCGACCAGGTGAAGTCGATCGGTGGCGAGTACCTCGAGGTCGTCGTGCCCGAGGAGGCCAAGGAGGTCTCCTCCGACGGCTACGCCAAGGCCACCAGTGAGGCCTACAACCTGCGGGCCGCGGAGATCTACTCCGAACAGGCCGCCGACGTGGACATCATCGTCACCACGGCACTCATCCCGGGCCGGGCCGCGCCCCGCCTGATCACCGCCGCCGACGTGGCCACCATGAAGTCCGGCAGCGTCATCGTGGACATGGCCGCGGCGCAGGGCGGCAACGTCGAGGGCTCGGTCGCCGGCCAGAAGGTCGTCACCGACAACGGCGTCACGATCCTGGGCTACACCGACCTCGCCGGCCGTCTGCCCACCCAGGCCTCGCAGCTGTACGGCACCAACCTGGTCAACCTCATGAAGCTGCTGACGCCCGGCAAGGACGGCCAGATCGTCCTGGACTTCGACGACGTCGTCCAGCGCGGCGTCACCGTCGTGCGCGACGGCGAGAACACGTGGCCCCCGCCGCCCGTGCAGGTCTCGGCCGCCCCGGCGGCCGTGGCACCGAAGGAGCCGGCCCCGGCCCCCGAGCCGAAGAAGCCGGTCAACCCCGCGGTCAAGATCGGCGCCATCGCCGTCGGCGTGCTGGCCTTCCTGTGGGTCCTGGCCACCGCGCCGGGCCAGCTGCCCCAGCACTTCACCGTGCTGGCCCTGTCCATCGTGATCGGCTACTACGTCATCGGGCACGTCCACCACGCGCTGCACACGCCCCTGATGAGCGTCACCAACGCGATCAGCGGCATCATCGTCGTGGGCGCCATGCTCCAGATCGGCGCGGACGACGCAGTGATCCGCGCGTTGGCCTTCGTGGCCGTGCTCGTCGCCAGCATCAACGTCTTCGGCGGCTTCGCCGTGACCCGACGCATGCTCAGCATGTTCTCGAAGTGAAGGGCTGACTGAACCGTGACCGCCACCTCCCTGGCCAATGCCGCGTACCTCGTCGCCGCATTGCTGTTCATCCTCAGCCTCGCCGGGCTGAGCAAGCACGAGACCGCTCGTCGCGGCGTCGCCTTCGGCATCGCCGGCATGGCGATCGCCCTCGTGGCGACGTTCATCCTCGTCGCCAAGTCCGAGCCCGGCATCGGCCTCCCGCTGCTGATCGTCGCCATGGTCATCGGCGCCGCCATCGGCCTGTGGCGCGCCAAGATCGTCGAGATGACCGGCATGCCCGAGCTCATCGCGATCCTGCACTCGTTCGTCGGCCTGGCCGCCGTTCTCGTCGGCTGGAACGGCTACCTGGAGTACCGGGGCGCCAACGCGCTCGCCGAGTTCGTCGAGCACCTCGCGCCCGGGACGGACCTCGGCGACGCCGGGACCCTGCTCGACATCCACAACGCCGAGGTCTTCATCGGCGTCTTCATCGGCGCGGTCACGCTGACCGGCTCGATCGTGGCCTACCTCAAGCTGAGCGCCAGGATCAAGAGCGCCCCGCTCATGCTGCCGGGCAAGAACTGGATCAACCTGGGCGCGCTCGCACTGTTCGTGATCCTGACGATCTGGTTCGTCATCGACCCCGCGCTGTGGCTGCTGATCGCCGTCACGGTCGTCGCGCTGGCCCTCGGCTGGCACCTGGTCGCCTCGATCGGCGGCGGCGACATGCCGGTCGTCGTGTCCATGCTCAACAGCTACTCCGGCTGGGCCGCGGCCGCGTCGGGCTTCCTGCTGAACAACGACCTGCTGATCATCACCGGCGCGCTCGTCGGCTCCTCCGGTGCCTACCTGTCCTACATCATGTGCAAGGCGATGAACCGCTCGTTCATCTCGGTGATCGCGGGCGGCTTCGGCATCGAGGCCGGCCCCGCCGACGACACCGACTACGGCGACCACCGCGAGATCACCGCCGAGGCCGCCGCCGAGCTGCTGAGCGACGCCAAGAGCGTGATCATCACCCCGGGCTACGGCATGGCCGTCGCCCAGGCGCAGTACCCGGTCGCCGACCTCACGAGCCGCCTGCGCGAGAAGGGCGTCGAGGTCCGCTTCGGCATCCACCCCGTCGCCGGTCGCCTGCCCGGTCACATGAACGTGCTGCTCGCCGAGGCCAAGGTCCCGTACGACATCGTCCTGGAGATGGACGAGATCAACGACGACCTCGCCGAGACCGACGTCGTGCTCGTCATCGGCGCCAACGACACGGTCAACCCGGCCGCGGCCGAGGACCCGACCAGCCCGATCGCCGGCATGCCCGTCCTGCACGCGTGGGAGGCCAAGCACGTCATCGTGTTCAAGCGCTCCATGGCCGCCGGCTACGCGGGCGTGCAGAACCCGCTGTTCTTCCGCGAGAACACCCAGATGCTGTTCGGCGACGCCAAGGACCGCGTCGAGGACATCATCAAGGCCCTCTGACCGTCGCCCGCCCAACTCTTGTGACGCGGTTCGGTCGAGCCACGCTCGATCGAGCGACTGGCGTCACGGAAGTTGGGCTCGGGCCGGGCTCAGTGCGCTGACGCGGCCTCGATCTCGGCGCGCAGGTGGGCCTTCATCGGCTCGGGGGCGAAGCTCGCATCGACCGCCGCCGTCGCCAGAGCCTGCAGCCCGGACTCGTCGAGCCCCAGCAGGTCGGCGGCGATCGCGTACTCGTCGTTCAGCGTGGTGCCGAACATCGGCGGGTCGTCGGAGTTGATCGTGACGGTGACGCCGGCCTCGACCAGCGTGGCCAGCGGGTGCTCGTCGAGCGAGGGCACCGACCGCGTGCGCACGTTGGACGTGGGGCACACCTCCAGCGCGATGCCGTCGGCCACGAGGCGCTCCATCAGCCGCGGATCCTGGGCGGCCGCGATGCCGTGGCCGATCCGCTCGGCACCCAGGGCGTCGAGGCTGTCCCAGATCGACTGCGGCCCGGTGGACTCGCCCGCGTGCGGCACGCTGTGCAGGCCGGCTGCCCGCGCCCGCTCGAAGTGCGACGCGAACTGCGGGCGCGGCACGCCGATCTCAGGCCCGCCCAGGCCGAAGCCCACGAGGGAGCCCGGGCCGAGCCGCAGGGCCGTGTCGAGGGTGACGTCGGCGGCCGGGAGACCGGACTCGCCGGGGATGTCGAAGATCCACTGCAGGGCCACGGCGAAGTCGCGCTCGACGGCGCTGCGGGCGTCCTCGATCGCCTCCACGTAGGCCTCGGCCGCGATCCCGCGCACGATCGACGTGTAGGGCGTCATCGTCAGCTCGGCGTACCGGACGTTCTGGGCGGCGAGGTCGCGGCCGACCTCGTGGGTCAGCGTCCAGATGTCCTCGGGCGTGCGGAGCAGGTCGACGACCGACAGATAGACCTCGATGAAGTGGCCGAAGTCGGTGAACGTGAAGTACTCCTCCAGCGCCGCGGGGTCGGCCGGCACGGGCGAGTCGGTGTGACGCGCGGCGAGCTCGGCGACGGTCTCGGGCGAGGCCGAGCCGACGTGGTGCACGTGCAGCTCGGCCTTGGGCAGCGCCGCGATGAACTCCCGCATCAGTCGACGATGCCGTAGAGACGGTCGCCCGCGTCACCGAGACCCGGCACGATGTAGCCGTTCTCGTCGAGGCGCTCGTCGAGGCCGGCGCTGAACAGGTGGATGGGGGCGTCGATGTGCGCCGTGTCCCGCTCGAGCCGCTCGATGCCCTCGGGCGCCGACAGCAGCGTGATCGCGGTGATCTCGCGGGCGCCGCGCTTGACGAGGAAGTCGATGGCCATGGCCAGCGTGCCGCCGGTGGCCAGCATCGGGTCCAGGACGTAGCACTGGCGGCCGTCGAGGCGGTCCGGGAGTCGCTCGGCGTAGGTCTCGGCCTGGAACGTCTGCTCGTTGCGGATCATGCCCAGGAACCCGACCTCGGCGGTGGGCAGCAGCCGCTGCATGCCCTCGAGCATGCCCAGGCCCGCGCGCAGGATCGGGACGACGAGCGGGCCGGGGCTGGTGAGCCGGACGCCCTGGGTGGTCGTGAGCGGCGTGGTGACCTCGACGCTCTCGACGCTGACCTCACGCGTGGCCTCGTACGCCAGCAGGGTCACCAGCTCCTCGGTGAGGCGCCGGAACGTGGGCGAATCGGTGCGCGCATCACGCAGGACCGAGAGCTTGTGGGAGATCAGGGGGTGGTCGGCGACGTGAACACGCATGGGTCGAGGGTAGCGGCCGTGTGCAGGCGTCTGTCACCATCGCAGAGTGGCCGAGGACGACGTCGACTTCGTGATCGCTGCGTACCGAGATGAGGGTGCGTGGACCGTTGTCGAACTCCCGCCCCGGTTGGGCGAGGACTTCGACGGCTTCTCCGAGGCGCTCACCCGCTTCCCCTCCGACGTCGGCGTGTTGGGACTGGCCTCGGTCAACGACGACTTCTTCGTGATCGTGCGCCGCAGCGGCGAGCATGTGCGCGCCCTGCTGTCGGACGCCACCGCCGTGTGGGACTGGCCGATCGCGGCCGACCTGGCCGAGCTGGTGAACGCCCCCGACGGCGACGAGGAGCCCGCGCCCGTGGGCGATCTCGACATCGTGAGCGACCTCGGGCTGGCCTCGGTCGAGCTGAGCCTGCTGTGCGATGACGACGACCTCTTCCCCGACGAGGCGCTGGGCGATCTCGCCGAGAAGCTGGGGTTCGGCGAGCAGTTCGAGGCGATCGTCGGGTGACGTGGGACCCGTTCATGCGGCGGGCCCTCGACCTGGCGCGCGAGGCCGCGGCCGAGGGTGACGTCCCGGTGGGCGCCGTCGTCGTCCACGAGGGCGTGACCGTCGGCGAGGGCCGCAACACCCGCGAGCGCGACGCCGACCCCACCGGTCACGCCGAGATCGTGGCGCTGCGCGAGGCCGCGGCCACCCTCGGCCGTTGGCGGCTCGACGGCTGCACCCTGGTGGTGACGCTGGAGCCCTGCACCATGTGCGCCGGCGCCGTGGTGGCGTCGCGCGTCGACCGGCTGGTGTTCGGCGCGTGGGACGAGAAGGCCGGCGCCGTCGGCTCCCTGTGGGACGTGGTGCGCGACCGCCGCCTCAACCACCGCCCCGAGGTGCTCGCCGACGTCCTCCCCGACGAGTCCTCCACCCTGCTGCGCGCCTTCTTCGGCCGCTGAGGCTCCCGCGGAATAGTCCGGGCCGCCCTGCGTTGTAGTAGTTGAATCTTTAACTAACTTCTGGGAGACTGGGGCCATGAGCAGCATGCAGATCGGCATCTTCACCGTCGGCGACGTCACGACCGACCCCACGAACGGCTCGACCCCGACCGAGCACGAGCGGATCAAGAACACGGTCGCGATCGCGAAGAAGGCCGAGGAGGTCGGACTGGACGTGTTCGCCACCGGCGAGCACCACAACCCGCCGTTCGTGCCCTCGAGCCCGACGACGACGCTGGCGTACATCGGCGCGCAGACCGAGAAGATCATCCTGTCGACCTCGACGACGCTCATCACGACCAACGACCCGGTCAAGCTCGCCGAGGACTACGCCACGCTGCAGCACCTCGTGGACGGCCGCATGGACCTCATGCTCGGCCGCGGCAACACCGCGCCGGTGTACCCGTGGTTCGGCAAGGACATGAGCCAGGCCGTCGAGCTGACGATCGAGAACTACCAGCTGCTGCAGAAGCTCTGGAGCGAGCCGGTCGTCAACTGGGAGGGCAAGTTCCGCACGCCGCTGCAGGGCTACACCTCGACGCCCGCACCGCTCGACGGCGTCGCGCCGTTCGTGTGGCACGGCTCGATCCGCACGCCCGAGGTGGCCGAGCTGGCCGCGTTCTACGGCGACGGCTACTTCGCCAACAACATCTTCTGGCCGAAGGAGCACTACATCCGGCTGATCAACTTCTACCGGCAGCGCTACGCCCACTACGGGCACGGCACGCCCGAGCAGGCGATCGTCGGCCTCGGCGGTCAGTTCTTCATGCGCAAGAACAGCCAGGACGCGGTGAACGAGTTCCGGCCGTACTTCGACAACGCGCCGGTCTACGGACACGGACCGAGCATGGAGGACTTCACCGAGCAGACGCCGCTGACCGTCGGCAGCCCGCAGCAGGTGCTCGAGCGCACGCTCGCGTTCGCCGACTACTTCGGCGACTACCAGCGCCAGCTGTTCCTCGTCGACCACGCGGGCCTGCCGCTGAAGACCGTGCTCGAGCAGCTCGACCTGCTCGGCGAGATCCTGCCCACCATGCGCGCCGAGTTCGACGCGCGCCGCCCGGCCGACGTGCCGGACGCCCCCACTCACGCTGCCCGCGTCGCCGCCCGTGACGCGTCCCTGACCGAGGAGGTCACGGTATGACCCGCATCGTCGTCCTTTCCGCCGGCGTCGGCGAGCCGTCGACCACACGCATGCTGGCCGACCGCCTCGCCGCGGCCTCCGGCACCGCCCTCGGGGGAGCCAGCGTCGAGGTCGTCAACCTGCGCGACTTCGCGCACGAGATCACCGACGCGGCCCTCACGGGCTTCGCGGCGCCGCGCCTGCAGCACGTGTACGACCAGGTCGGGGAGGCCGACGCACTGATCGTCGCCGTCCCGACGTTCAAGGCGTCCTACCCGGGGCTGTTCAAGTCGTTCGTCGACGCACTCGACAGCGACGCGCTGATCGGCAAGGTCGTGCTGCTCGCCGCGACGGGTGGCACGGCCCGCCACTCGCTGGTGATCGACTTCGCCCTGCGGCCGCTGTTCGCGTACCTGCAGGCCGTGGTCGTGCCGACCGGCGTGTTCGCCAGCCCGCACGACTGGGGCTCGGCCGGCGACAGCACCCTCCAGTCGCGCATCGAGCGCGCCGCGGGCGAACTCGCGAGCCTGCTCGACGGCAACGGCTCGGGCCGTTCGAAGGACGACGAGATCGACCTCTTCAGCGAGACGATGCTCTCGATCAGCCAGCCCGGCTGATCGAGAGGTCCGCGCACGCCGGCCCCCTCTCCACCTCCACTTTTGGAACGGGATCCACGTCAGACGGCGCCGACGAGGTGGATCCCGTTCCAAAAGTGCAACGGGGCCGGCGGGGCGCCGGGCTGAGGTCAGCCGGTGGCGAGCGCCGCTGCGACGGTCGTGAGGCTGGCCGCGGTCGCGGCGTGCAGGAGGCGCTGCTCCCACAGCACCGCGGCGAACTCGCGCAGGACCGCGGTGGCCCACAGCGTGGGCGCGGTCGCGGCGCCGAGGGCGAACCCGGCCAAGCCCGCGTCGCGCATCAGCATCGCCGCACGGAAGGCGTGGAAGTCGTTCGTGACCACGGCGAAGCGACCGTCTTCCACGCCGTGATCGCCGGCGACGCGGGCGCTGAACCGCAGATTCTCCTCCGTGGAGGTCGACCGGTCCTCGAGCCAGATCAACGACGGGTCGAGACCACGAGCGGCGAGGTGGCGCGCCATCGCGACGGCCTCGGGGACCGGCTCGTCCGGGCCCTGACCGCCCGAGCAGATCACCTGGGTGTTCCGGCCCCGGGCGCGAGAGCCCTCCAGGGCCTGCAGGCCGCGGTCGAGGCGCGAGGCCAGCACCGGGCTCACCCGGTCGCCCAGCAGCCCCGCCCCCAGCACCACGACGACGTCCACCGGCCGCGCCCACCGGCGGACCGCACGCCCGTACGCGGCGCCGTAGCCGACGAACGCCACGAAGAGGAATGCCACGTGGAATCCCGGCACCGCCAGCACGAGCAACCACGCGATCAGCTCGTTCGAGGCGCGCGCTCCGGCGAGGGCGAGGGCCCCGCAGTATGCGAACGCGCAGACGCCGAGCACCAACGCCACGAGGCCCGCCCGGCGCCGACCGGGCTGGCGACGCATCGTGAGGCCGCCCACGACGGCGAACACGGCCAACGACGCCAGCGCGAGCACCAGCAGGGCCAGCGCGGCGACGGGACCCACCCCCTCGGCCACGGCCAGGCCGGCCGCGAGCAGCGCGAGGACGCCCACGCGCAGGCGGCGCGGGTCGACCCACGCCGACACTCCCGCAGCGATGACGAGCAGCGCCACGAGCGTCCAGATCACGCCCCGACCCTAGAGGCGTGCCGGAGGTTCCGCCCCGATTGGGCCGGACCGGGGTGACTGACGTAAACTCCTCGGCGGTGGCGTGTCCGAGCGGCCTAAGGAGCACGCCTCGAAAGCGTGTGTGGGTTCACGCCCACCGTGGGTTCAAATCCCACCGCCACCGCCAGCGTGATCAGGACCCCCGTCGAGCGACAGCCCGGCGGGGGT
>JBEVDF010000320.1:0-3291 GCA_040514145.1 Aeromicrobium sp. | reverse complement strand
CTGTTCGGCACCGACGTGGTGTGGGAGTTCTACGGGTCCACCGAGGGTCAGTTCACCGCGTGCCCCGCCACGGAGTGGGCGCGACACCCCGGCACCGTGGGCCGGGCGCGCCCCGGCCGCGTGATCACCGTCGACGACGAGGGCGAGCTGTGGTGCGCCGTCCCGCCGTGGGGACGCTTCTCGTACTGGAACGACCCCGAGCGCACGGAGCAGGCGTGGCGGCGGACCGAGCACGGCCCGGCGTTCACCGTGGGCGATCTCGGCCGCGTCGACGCGGACGGCTTCGTCCACCTCGACTCCCGGCGCACCGACCTGATCATCAGCGGCGGGGTCAACGTCTACCCCGCCGAGGTCGAGGCCGCACTCGTGGAGGTGCCCGGCGTGGTCGAGATCGCGGTGTTCGGGCGCCCGGACGAGCGCTGGGGACAGCGGGTCATGGCCGCGTACGTGGGCGACGCCCCCGAGGCCGACCTGCGCGCCGCCGCACAGGAGCGCCTGGCACCCCCGAAGCGACCCAAGACCTACGAGCGCGTGAGCGCCCTCCCCCGCACGGCGACCGGCAAGGTCAGGCGCACCGAGCTCTGAGCGACCTCAGGCCGACTCGACGCGCGTGAAGGAACGGCGGTATGCCTGCGGGCTGGTGCCGCGAACGGCGCCGAAATGGTGCCGAAGGGTGGCGGCGTTCCCGAACCCCACGCGATGGGCGATCTGCTCGATCGACAGCTCGGAGGTCTCCAGCAGCTCCTCCGCCATCGCCACTCGGCGGCCGAGCAGCCACTGCCACGGGGTGGTCCCCGTCTCGTCGCGGAACCGGCGGGCGAAGGTGCGCTCGGAGAGGTGCGCCCGCCGGGCCAGCGCCGCCACGGTGAGCGGTTCGGCGAGGTGCTCCTGCGCCCAGTCCAGGACGGGCGCCAGCGTCTCGGCCTCGATCGCGGGCATCGGGGCGCGCACGAACTGCGCCTGGCCCCCGTCGCGGTGCGGCGGCACGACGATGCGACGCGCGGCCGTGGCCGCGACGCGGGCGCCGTACCACTGGCGCATCAGGTACAGGTTCGCGTCGATCCCGCCGGCCGAGCCCGCGCCGGTGACCATGCGGTCGTCCTCGACGTAGAGGACGTCGGTGTCGACCTCGGCGCCGGGGAACCGCTCGGCCAGCTCGGGTCCGTACCTCCAGTGCGTGGTGCACCGGCGGCCGTCGAGCAGCCCGGCGTAGCCGACCTGGAAGGCCGCCGTGCAGGACGCCATGATCGTGGCGCCGCGAGCATGGGCGGCGCGCAGGGCCTCGCTGATCCGCGGGTCCTCCACGCGGTAGTCGCGCTTCGCGGCGACGGCGACCAGGTCGGCGTCGGCGAGCGCCGAGAGGTCGTGGCGCACGACGAAGTCGAACCCGGACGCTCCCGCGACGATGCCCGGCACGGGCGTGCATGCCACGAAGTCGATGATGGGGTTGTCGTCGTCGGGGTGGTGCGGCTCGGCCCAGACCTCGGCCAGCACGCCCATGCCGAAGGGCTCGGCGAGCTCGGGCACGATCATCGCGACCTTGGTCATGGCGCCTCCTGGCGGGATATTGACGGGAACTGGCATTCCCGCCACTGGTGGCAGAATACCACTGATCGCATGATTGGAGACATGATCATTCTCCTCCTCCTGCTGGCCACGACCGCCGCACTCACCTCGGCGGGACTGTGGACGACCATCACCCACGACGGACTCGGTGTCCGCCCCGCCCCCCGCAGCCACCCCCGCGACGCGTTCGGAGCCTCGTATGACTCCTGAGTGTCCGCACCACCCCGGGAACGGCGAAGGCCCCCGACCACAGGGTCGGGGGCCTTCGTCGTGTTCAGCGGGAGATCACTCGCCGCCGGTCAGCTTCTCACGCAGGGCCTGCAGGGCCTCGTCGGAAGCCAGCGAGCCGCCGGTCTGCTCCTCCTCGGCCGGAGCGGACGTGTACTCGCCCACCTCGCCGGCCTCGAGGTTGGCCTTCTCGGCCTCGGCGACCTGCTTCTTGTGGGCTTCCCAGCGGTCGTGCGCCTCGGCGTACTGACGCTCCCACGTGGCGCGGGCCTCTTCGAAGCCCTCCTGCCATTCACCCGTCTCGGGATCGAATCCGTCGGGGTAGATGTAGTTGCCCTGCTCGTCGTAGGACGACGCCATGCCGTACAGGGTGGGATCGAAGCTGTCGGCCTCGGCCGCGACCTCGGTCTCGTTGGCCTGCTTCAGCGACAGCGAGATCCGGCGACGCTCGAGGTCGATGTCGATGATCTTGACCATGACCTGGTCGCCGATCTGGACGACCTGCTCGGGGATCTCGACGTGACGCTCGGCGAGCTCGGAGATGTGCACCAGGCCCTCGATGCCCTCCTCGACACGCACGAACGCGCCGAACGGGACGAGCTTGGTGACCTTGCCCGGGACGATCTGACCGATCTGGTGGGTCCGGGCGAAGTGCTGCCACGGATCCTCCTGGGTCGCCTTGAGCGACAGCGACACGCGCTCGCGCTCCAGGTCGACCTCGAGCACCTCGACGGTGACCTCGTCGCCGACCTGAACGACCTCGTTCGGGTGGTCGATGTGCTTCCAGGACAGCTCCGAGACGTGCACCAGGCCGTCGACGCCGCCGAGATCGACGAAGGCGCCGAAGTTGACGATCGAGCTGATGACGCCCTTGCGGACCTGGCCCTTCTTGAGCTCGTTGAGGAAGTTCTGGCGCACGGCGGACTGGGTCTGCTCGAGCCAGGCACGGCGCGACAGGACCACGTTGTTGCGGTTCTTGTCGAGCTCGATGATCTTCGCCTCGAGCTTCTGGCCAATGTACGGGTCCAGGTCGCGGACGCGACGCATCTCGACCAGCGACGCGGGCAGGAAGCCACGCAGGCCGATGTCCATGATCAGGCCGCCCTTGACGACCTCGATGACGGTGCCCTCGACGACGCCGTCCTCTTCCTTGATCTTCTCGATGTCGCCCCAGGCACGCTCGTACTGAGCACGCTTCTTGCTCAGGATCAGACGGCCTTCCTTGTCCTCCTTCTGGAGGACGAGGGCCTCGACCGAGTCGCCCACCTGGACGACCTCGTTCGGATCGACGTCGTGCTTGATGGACAGCTCACGCGAGGGGATGACGCCCTCGGTCTTGTAGCCGATGTCGAGCAGGACCTCGTCGCGGTCCACCTTGACGATGGTGCCGTCGACGATGTCGCCGTCGTTGAAGTACTTGATGGTCTTGTCGATCGCGGCGAGGAAGTCCTCTTCGCTGCCGATGTCGTTGACCGCAACCTGCGGGGCCGCAGAAGG
>JBEVDF010000286.1:0-2661 GCA_040514145.1 Aeromicrobium sp. | reverse complement strand
GAAGGCTGACACCGGCTCGGTGACCATCGAGGGCGTCGAGGCCACCCACCTGCCCGCGCAGAAGCGCAACGTCGGGTTCGTCTTCCAGCACTACGCCGTCTTCAAGCACATGACCGTGGCCAAGAACGTCGCCTTCGGCCTGGAGATCCGCAAGCGCCCCAAGGACGAGATCGAGCACCGCGTGCACGAGCTGCTCAAGCTCGTCCACCTCTCGCAGTTCGCGCACCGGCTGCCCTCGCAGCTCTCCGGTGGTCAGCGCCAGCGGATGGCGCTGGCCAGGGCGCTCGCCGTCGAGCCGTCCGTGCTGCTGCTCGACGAACCCTTCGGGGCTCTCGACGCCAAGGTCCACAAGGAGCTGCGCGACTGGCTGCGCCGCCTCCACGACGACGTGCACGTGACGACCGTGTTCGTGACCCACGACCAGGAGGAGGCCCTCGAGGTCGCCGACGAGATCGTGGTCATCAACGAGGGCCGCGTCGAGCAGGTCGGCACGCCCGACCAGCTGTACGACGAGCCGGCCAACGACTTCGTCATGTCGTTCCTCGGCGAGGTGACCCACCTCGGCGGCGTCTCGCTCCGCCCGCACGACATCGAGCTCGACTCCTCGCCCCAGCTCGCCGGGAGCGTAGAGGGCACGGTCTCCCGCCTGGTGCGCATCGGGTTCGAGGTACGCCTCACGGTGCTCACCGTCGACGGCGAGGAGGTGTCCGTCGTGGTCACCCGGGCCCATGCACGATCGCACGGGCTCGAGGAGGGCAGCACGGTCTGGCTCACCCCTGCGGCGGGTGCGACAGTGGTCCCACGGATGGCGGCGGCCGTCTGACCACCGCGGGCGCGGCCATCGCCCCACGTGGGCTGGCCGCGGGGGCTAGCGTGCGCCTGTGACCATCACGACGACCTCCGACGAGCTGTGGGCAGCCGTCGAGACCTTCGACGCCGAGGCCGCGGAGACCGCCATCGCCAGGCTGCTCTGGGACGTGCCGCTGTCCGGCGCGGTGACGGGTGTCGTGCTGCCCTTCCTGCAGGAGGTCGGCGACCGCTGGGAGGCCGGCACGTTGTCGGTCGCCCACGAGCACTTCGTCAGCGACATGCTGCGGCGCAAGCTGACCGCACTGGCCGCCGTACCTCCGGCTCCGGTCCTCGCGGACGCCACGGCGGTCGCGCCGGTCGTCCTGCTCGCCTGCCCGCCGGGGGAGCGGCACGACATGGTCCTGCTCTGCGTGGCGCTGATGTTGCGCGAGCGGGGCGTCCGGGTGCGGTTCCTGGGGGCGGACACCCCGGTGCCGGCCATCCTCACCGCGGCGCGGGGCACCCGTGCCGACGCGGTCGTGCTGGCCGCGACGCGACCCACGATGTTCACCTCCCACGCCTCGGCGCTGCGCAAGCTCGCCGCCGACCACCCGCTGTACGCCGCCGGCCGCGGCGCCGACGAGCAGACCCTCGCCGAGATCGGAGCGCTCCCGCTGCCTGCCGACCCCGTCCGGGCGGTCGTGGCGCTCGTCGGCGCGCTGGCCGGGCTCAGCGGCGGCTGGTGAAGCGGATCACAGCCTCTTTACCTTCGGTAGGTCCGGTCGGCCTGCCTACACTCGTCCACGACCCCGGTCGCTCGACCCCCGTGAGCGATCGGGGTCACCCAGCTGCCTGGCCGCCGTCGGCGGCCACGGAGAACGCATGAAGAACGCCCCACGACCAACCCCCTGGTCGCGGGGCGTTCTCGTCTCCGGCGACGATGCAGGTGCCCCCCGTGCGACTCCCGCACCCTCGCGTACGAGCAACGTATGCAGCGCAGCCGGTGGCGTCCCGTGCTTCGAGGAATCTTCGACGTTTCCCGCAGAACGACGCCCGGCGCCACGTCCTGATCGTGTGACCAGCCGCCCCGGGGGCGCGACTATGCCTCGTCGCTGGGCGGCGGTGCCGGGAGTCGGCGGGTGTGGATGAGCTCGAGCGCGATCTCGCGCAGCTTGACCTCGTGCGTGGAGGAGAGGCGGGTGAGAAGCGCGAACGCACGGGGCGCGTCGACGTCGTACCGTTCCATCACCAGACCGCACGCCTGACCGATCAGGGTGCGTGAGTCCAACGCAGTCTCGTACTGGTCCAGCTTCTGCGCCGCCAGCACGGCAAGGGCGATGTGCGCGGCCAGTGCCAGCCCCTCGGCCCTGTCCTCCTCGGTGAACGCCTCGACCTTGGTCGAGTACAGGCTCAGCGCGCCCACGATGTCCTTGACGGTGAACAAGCGGAAGGTCAGGACGCTGCACGCTCCGGTCGCGTCGCTCAGTCCGGGTCCCCACCTGGGCCAACGGGGGTCGGCAGCGAGGTCGGGGACGTAGACCGTGTCGACGTCCCACAGCGTGTCGAGGGCAGGCCCTTCGCCGAACTCCACCTGGAGCCGGTCTCCGGTGGCGGACAGGTCGTCGCTGGCGGCGGGGGTCTCCACCCGCCGCTTGCCGTACAGGAGCGAGATGCTCGCCGAGTCACAGCCCTCGACGTTTCGGACGAGGAGGTCGACGGCGGTCTTCACGGTCGCCTCGGGGTCGTGCTGGTCCTGCATCTCCCGCGCAGCCGCAGCCATGCGTTCCGAGATCGTCTCCTTGCTCATGTTCACGACCCTCCCCATCCCTGTTGCCCTGCGGCACCACCAACACGGCCCTTGCGAAGCTCGAC
>JBEVDF010000192.1:0-4725 GCA_040514145.1 Aeromicrobium sp. | reverse complement strand
GCATCGAGGGCCAGAAGACGGCGTCGTTCGAGATCGTCGACGTCCTGGGCGACGCCCCGGACATCCACTGCCTCCCGGTCGGCAACGCCGGCAACATCACCGCGTACTGGAAGGGCTACACCGAGTACGTGCACGACGCGGCGCAGCCGGGGCCCGCCAGCGCCACGCCGGCGATGTGGGGGTTCCAGGCCGCCGGTGCGGCGCCGATCGTCACCGGCAAGGTGGTGGAGAACCCGAGTACGATCGCCACCGCGATCCGGATCGGCAACCCCGCCTCGTGGACGCTGGCCGAGAACGCCCGCGACGAGTCGGGCGGCCGGATCGACGCCGTCACCGACGAGCAGATCCTGCACGCCCAGCGCGAGCTCGGGCGCCACGAGGGCATCTTCGTCGAGCCCGCGTCCGCCGCGGGTGTCGCCGGCCTCCTGGCCGCCGTCGCGGCGGGCGAGGTGGAGCCGGGCCTCACCGTCACCGTCACCGTCACCGGCCACGGCCTCAAGGACATCGACACGCCGCTGTCGCAGATCGGCTCGATCGTCGACACGGTGGTGGACGCCGACGTGCACGCCGCCGCCGAGGCGGCCGGACTCGCATGACCTTCGTCGATGTGCCGGTGACCGTCCGGGTCCCGGCCACCAGTGCCAACCTCGGCCCCGGCTTCGACTCCCTCGGGATGGCCCTGTCCTGGTACGACGAGGTCACGGCCGAGGTGACCACCTCGGGCCTGACGTTCGACATCGAGGGCGAGGGTGCCGATGAGGTCCCGCGCGACGAGACGCACCTGCTGTACCGCGCGATGGACGCCGCGTTCGACCTCCTCGGTGAGAAGCCGCTGGGCCTGCACCTGACCTGCCGCAACACGATTCCCCACGGCCGCGGCCTGGGCTCGTCGGCCGCGGCGATCGCGGCCGGTGTCGTGCTCGCCCGCGCCCTGGTGGTCGGCGGCGACGATCGCATCGACGACGCCAGCCTCTTCGGCCTGGCCACCGACCTCGAGGGTCACCCCGACAACGTCGCACCGGCCCTGTTCGGCGGCTTCACCATCTCGTGGATCGAGGGCGCCGCGGCCGAGACGCTGCGGCTCGACGTCGAGGCCGACGTCACCGTGTTCGTCCCGCCCGAGCCCGTCGCCACCTCCGTGGCCCGCGGCCTGCTGCCCGAGCAGGTGCCGCACGGCGACGCCTCGTTCAACGCCGGACGGACGGCGCTGCTGGTGGCCGCGCTCACCTCGGCCCCCGAGCGGCTGATCTCCGCGACCGAGGACCGGTTGCACCAGCCCTACCGCGCCGAGGCGATGCCCGACTCCTACAAGCTGGTCCGCCAGCTACGGGTGGAGGGAGTGCCCGCGGTCATCTCCGGAGCAGGCCCCACGGTGCTGGCTTTCGCCCACGGACTCGAGGACTGGAACCCGCAGGGATGGCTGCGACGCGAGCTGCGCGTGTCGCCCGAAGGTGCGCACTTCCCGTCGTGAGTGCGTGTTACAGTGAAGTTGTCGGAGTCGAGTTTCTCTCCCCGACACCACGCCACCTCTGAGCCCGTCGGATACGGGCGATCCTGAACGAGACGCGACGTCGGACAACCCGACAGGCGCCCACCCAGGAAACGTGGCCTCCCGAAAAAGGACAACGTGTGACGGAATCAACCACGGTCGATCCCACGCCCGCGGACGGTGCCGACAAGGCCCCCGCGAAGGCCCCCCGCAAGACCGGGGGAGCGCTCGGCGGCAAGGTGATCGCCGAACTCCAGGAGATCGCCGCCGGTCTCGGCATCGACGGTGCCGCCAAGATGCGCAAGGGTCAGTTGATCGACGCGATCAAGACCGCTCGCGGTGACGCGAAGCCGGCCGAGGCGCCCCGTGCCAGCCAGGACAGCCAGGACAGCCAGGACAGCCAGGACACGCTCATCGACGTGCCGGCCGCCACCACCAAGACCACGAAGCGCCCGGCGCGCGCCAGCCGCCCCGCGGGCGCCCCCAAGTCCTCCGCGCCGGCCGAGAAGGTCGAGCAGCGCGAGGCCGACGCCCCCGAGGCGACCGCCAAGGCCGAGGCCCCCGAGACCACGGCCAAGGCCGACGCCTCGGACCAGGGTGAGGGTCGTCGCGAGCGCAACCAGAGCGAGAAGCAGGGCGACAAGGGTCGGAACGACCGGTCGCAGAACGACCAGCAGGGCGACAAGGGTCAGGACAAGAGTCAGACCGACCGGTCGCAGAACGACCAGGGCGACAAGGGTCAGTCCGACCGTCGTGACCGCGAGTCCGGCGACCGCGAGGGTCGCAACCAGAGCCGCCAGGATCGTCAGGGCGGCAGCCAGAACCGTCAGGACCGCCAGGATCGTCAGGACCGCCAGGGCGGCAGCCAGACCCGTCAGGACCGCAACCCCGGTGGCGCCCAGAACCGCAACCAGGGTGCCGACCAGGACGACGACGGCGGACGCCGTCGCAACCGCCGCGGCCGCAACCGTGGTGGCAGCGCGAGTCGCGGCCTCGAGGACAACCCCACCTTCACCGAGGACGACATCCTGGTGCCGGCCGCGGGCATCCTCGACATCCACGACAACTACGCGTTCGTGCGCACCACGGGCTACCTGCCCAGCGAGAACGACGTCTACGTCTCGATGCAGCTCGTGCGCAAGCTCGGCCTGCGCCGCGGCGACGCGATCACCGGCCAGGTGCGCCAGCCCCGCGAGGGCGAGCGCAAGGAGAAGTTCAACCCGATGGTCAAGGTCGACTCGGTCAACGGGTCGGACGCCGATGAGGCCAAGCGTCGCGTCGACTTCTCCAAGCTGACGCCGCTGTACCCCTCGGAGCGCCTGCGCCTCGAGGGCGAGGCCGGCGGGCTGACCGGTCGCGTCATCGACCTCGTCTCGCCGATCGGCAAGGGCCAGCGCGGCCTCATCGTCTCGCCGCCCAAGGCCGGCAAGACGATGGTGATGCAGCAGATCGCCAACGCGATCACCGAGAACAACCCCGAGTGCCACCTGATGATCGTCCTGGTGGACGAGCGTCCCGAGGAGGTCACCGACTTCCAGCGCACCGTCAAGGGTGAGGTCATCGCCTCCACGTTCGACCGCCCGGCCTCGGACCACACCACCGTGGCCGAGCTGGCGATCGAGCGCGCCAAGCGCCTCGTCGAGCTGGGCCACGACGTGGTCGTGCTGCTCGACGGCATCACGCGTCTGGGCCGTGCCTACAACCTGGCCGCGCCCGCCTCCGGACGCATCATGTCCGGCGGTGTGGACTCCTCGGCGCTGTACCCGCCCAAGAAGTTCTTCGGCGCGGCGCGCAACATCGAGGACGGCGGCTCGCTGACCATCCTGGCCACCGCGCTGATCGAGACCGGCTCGCGCATGGACGAGGTCATCTTCGAGGAGTTCAAGGGCACCGGTAACTGGGAGCTGCGCCTGCGCCGCGAGTTCGCGGACAAGCGGATCTTCCCGGCGATCGACGTCGATGCCTCCAGCACCCGTCGCGAGGAGCTGCTCATGGCCCGCGACGAGCTGGCCATCGTGTGGAAGCTGCGCCGCCTGCTCTCGGGCCTCGACGGCCAGCAGGGCCTCGAGCTCATCTTGGGCAAGCTCAAGAAGACGCAGAACAACGTCGAGTTCCTCATGGAGATCAACAAGACGATGCCCGGCGGCGCCAACAACGGCGAGAACTGATCGCCGGCGGCCACCGTGCCGCCACCGCTGAGCCTCGAAGGCCCGGTTCCCTCAGGGGGACCGGGCCTTCGTCGCTAGGCTCACGGGCATGACCACCGCTTGGGACTTCAGCGCCACCACGATCGACGGGATCGAGCAGCAGCTCGACGACTACCGCGGCAAGGTCGCGCTCGTCGTCAACACCGCCTCGCAGTGCGGGTTCACGCCGCAGTACGGCCCGCTCCAGGACCTCTACGACACCTACGCCGAGCGCGGCTTCGTCGTGCTGGGCTTCCCGTGCGACCAGTTCGGCGGGCAGGAGCCGGGCGCCGAGGACGAGATCGCGACCTTCTGCGAGTCGCAGTTCGGCGTGCAGTTCCCGATGTTCGCCAAGGTGAAGGTGAACGGCTCGGACGCGCACCCGCTCTACCAGTGGTTGAAGTCCGAGAAGAAGGGCGTCCTCGGCGGTGCGATCAAGTGGAACTTCACCAAGTTCCTGGTCGACACCGAGGGCACGGTGGTCAAGCGCTACGGCTCCTCGACCAGTCCGCAGGACATCGCGCAGGACATCGAGGCGCTGCTGCCGGTCTGACCGCCGACGGCCGGGGCGTCAGGAGCTGCCGGAGTCCTTGCGGCGCCGGCCGACCTGCTTGTCGTCGCCCGGCAGGATCGTGCGACGGGCCACGGGGCGCTGCTCGTTGCGCAGGGTCGAGTCCTCCTCGGAGACCACGCGACGGGCATTGGAGGCGGTGACGATCGAGACGACGGTCAGGGCGACCCACACCAACGCGGCGATCAGGCCCACGGCGGCGATCACGGTGATGGCGCGGCTCCGGCCGTACTCCGTGGCGATGTAGAAACCGACGCCGCCGATCACGATGAGCATCGCCAGCGTGATGGCAACGGTCTTGATTCTTCCGGTCCCCATGAGGGTCATAGTAGGCCGTGTCTCCGGCTTTGAGGACAGGGGAACACTTCGGGCCCGATTTGGGTTATGCAAGGAGCCACTGGCACAATCAATCCTTGGTTCCGGTTCACGGTCCGCACGCCCGCGTCCCGACCCGGCGACCCACGAGAGGACATCATGAA
>JBEVDF010000191.1:0-4667 GCA_040514145.1 Aeromicrobium sp. | reverse complement strand
GGGTGGCGGACGATCCCACCGTGTCGGCCTACCGCCGCCACCCGCGGGCCTGATCGGCCCGCGCCCTCAGCTCAGCGCAGGCACTTCGGCCGGCTGCCCCGGACGGACGTCGTGCGGCTCACCGTGCCGTGCTCCAGGATGACCGAGGCCCGCACGGATCCGCGGAGGTCGCGCAGCGAGCGTGCCGAACGGGTGAGGGCGAACGGGGCCTGGGTGTCCGTGCCGATCGTCGTCCTCCCGATGCGGAACGTGGCCGCGGTGGCCAGTCCCTGCCCGCCCGTGACGCGCAGCGTGACCTCCGACTTGCGGGCGGGTCCGTGGCACACGGCGTGGAGCCGCACGGTGCGCGCGGCTGCCGAGACACGACGGATCGACGCCCGGCGGGCCTCGACGAGCGGCTCGATCACGGTGAGGGCCTGACCGGCCATCTGGGCCATGCCCGCCGTCGACGGGTGCAGCGGTGCGCCGTCGCCGTAGGCGTTGAGGGCCCGGACCCACTGCTCGGCGGGCTCGGCGCAGCCCGTGTGCTCCCGCCACCCGTCGATGTCGCGCATGTCGATGAAGGCGATGCCCTCGTCGGCAGCGACCTTGGCGATCGTGTCGCTCAGTCGGTCGATCATCGACTGGAGGTACGCCAGGTCGGCGTCCGTGGCGTTGAGGAGCGCGGCGCAGGTCTCGTACGGGACATAGGTGCCGTAGCCGACGGCGACGAGGGTGGCGCGGGGCGAACGCTCGCGCACGTCCGCGATGAGCCGCTCGTACACGGGGGCGAGTGCGTCGATGGCGTCGTGGAACGGCTGGGTCGGCAGCGTGCTGCAGCCCTGGACGAGGCAGGTCTGGGCCAGCCCGACCAGGCCTACGTCGTTGCCGCCCATCGTGCCGAGCGTCACGAGGGTGGTCTTGGGGGTCAGTGCGTCGAGCTGCGGCGCTACCGTCTCGTCGCCGATCGTCTGGGGGTTCCAGTAGTGCGTCGTCCGCGCCGCGCTGCAGCTGGCGTCGGTGAACGACTTCGCGCCGATCTCGGCGGCGACCAGGCTCGGGAAGTTGTGGTCGCTGCGCGCGCAGCCACCGGGCTGTTGCTCGGGGATGCCGGGGCCGGCGACGAACGAGTCGCCCAGGGCCACGTAGCGCTCGCCGGTGGCGGGGTGGTGCCACGGGGGTGTGCGGTCGGACGCGGAGGCGGGGAGGGCGGCCACGAGTCCGGCCGTCAGGGTCAGGGCGGCGGCCAGGGCCGCGGGGCGACGAAGGGTTCTCACGGAAGACTCCTCAGGACTCACGGGTGTGACGCACGTCACGGCGACGCTACCACCGCCTCCGGACATCCGGACCTCCGCGGAGCCGCTGTTTCGGGCCGGTTCGAGCCACTCTCAGCCCAGCAGGTAGCGCCGCTCGGGGCGCCCGGCGGCGCCGTAGCGCAGCCGGACGGTCGCGTGGCCCGCGTGGACGAAGTGCTCGAGGTAGCGACGCGCGCTGACCCGGGAGAGTCCGACCAGCTCCGCGGCCTCGGCCGCCGACACCTCGCCGGCGTTCTCCAGCGCCGTGAGCAGCGATGCCGCGGTCTCGGTGCTCAGGCCCTTCGGCAGGGAGGCCCCGCCGGGCGTGCCGCCGCCGAAGGCGCGGTCGATCGCCGTCTGGTCGGGCTCGGACTCGGTCCGCAGCGCGGTGAGCGACCGGGCCACCGCGCGCAGGCGCTCGGCCAGCTCGGGGTACTCGAAGGGCTTCACGAGGTACTGCTGGGCCCCGCCGAGCAGCGCGGCCCGCACGACCTCGGCGTCCCGCTCGGCGGTGACCATGATGACGCCCACGCCGTGGCCCGCGGCCCGCAGCGAGCGCAGCACCTCGATGCCGTCCATGTCGGGCAGGTGCACGTCCAGCAGCACGAGGTCGGGCCCGAGCTCGGCCACGGCGCGCAGTGCCTCCGCACCGGTGCCGGCGGTGCCGACGATCGCGAAGCCGTCGGTGCGCTCAACGAAGCGCTCGTGGATCCGCGCCACCATGAAGTCGTCGTCCACCACGAGGACGCGGATCATGCGGCGTCACCCGCAGGGCGCAGCCGGACGCGGAACGTCGCACCCGGACCACTGTCGTCGAGGGTCGCCGAGCCACCCCGGCGTGTGGCGATGAGCCGCACGAGCGGCAGCCCGATGCCCCGCCCGCCGAGGACCTCGGGCTTGGTCGAGTACCCCCGCGAGAAGATCGACCCGGCGATCTCGTCGGGCACGCCGGGGCCGTCGTCGCTCACCACGACCTCGATCGTGCCATCGATGTCGCCCACCCGGACGATGACCTCGCTCCCGGCGCCGCCACGGCAGGCGTCGATCGCGTTGTCGACGAGATTGCCCAGCACGGTGGTGAGGTCGGCGGCCAGCTCGGACCCCAGCGTCGACAGGTGTGAGGCCTCGTCGATCGTCAGACGCAGTCCCGCCTCGGCCGCCTGGCTGGCCTTCGCCGCCAGCAGCGCCGCGACGGCGGGATCCTGCACGGCCTCGCGCAGGCTCGCGTCCAGGACCGCGCGCTCACGCGTGAGGGTCCCCAGCAGGTTCGCCAGCTCGTCGTACTCGCCGAGCTCGACGAGCCCGGAGATCGTGTGCAGCCGGTTGGCGAACTCGTGCGTCTGGGCGCGCAGCGCGTCGCTGATGGAGAGGTTCGAACTGAGCTGCTGCTCGACCTCGACCACGTCGGTGCGGTCGCGCATCGTCGTGACGCTGCCGATGCCCAGCCCGCGGCTCGAGGCGGCGCGGCGGTTCACCACGAGCACCCGGTCGCCCGTGAGCACGACGGCGTCCCGCGCCTCGGCGTCCCCCGCGATCAGGGCCGTCAGCTCCGGGTCGAGGCCCACCGTGCTGATCGGCCGTCCGACGGGATCGCCTGCGACGTCGAGCAGCCGGCGGGCGGCGTCGTTCATGACGGTCACCGTGCCGGCGTTGTCCACGGCGACGACGCCCTCGCGGATGCTGTGGAGCAGCGCGTAGCGGTGATCGGCGAGCGTCGCGATCTCCTCGCCGCCCAGCCCGCGCGTGCGCCGCTTGAGCAACCGCGACACCGCCCATGTCCCCAGGCCGCCGAGGAGTGCGCCGAGTCCCAGGTACGGCGCCAGGTCGGTGGACGAGTCGGCCACGCGGTCCCACCAGGACGGGTACGACTGCTCCGCGACGGCGATCCCCACGAGCGTGCCGTCGTCGGCGATCACCGGGGCGTGCGCGGTGACGTAGCGGTGGCCGTCCCGGACGACGTCGCCGCTCCACCCGCGACCTTCGCGCACGCGACTCTCGCCGAGGTCCACCGTGGTGCCGACCCGGGACGGCTCGGCCGCGGCGATCACGACGCCCTCCGGGTCGGTGACCAGCACGTCGGTCGCCCCCGACAGTGCGACGGCCCGCTCCACGAAGGGCGCGAGCGTGCGGGTCGCGCTCGCGTCGTCGACCGCGGTGCGCACGACCTCGCCGCCGGCGAGGTACTCGGCCACCGAACGCATGGCGCTGCCGCGTTGATCGGTGAAGGCGGCCGTGCTCTGGCGGAACGAGATGACCGCGACGACGAGCAGCACGCCGGCGACGACCGCCAGCTGCAGCAGCAGGACCTGCCCCGCGAGCGTCAGGCGGTGACCGCTCGGCGTGCCGTTGCGCGTGACCACGCCCTTGCGCTTGACCACAATGACCACAACCTCCTTTGGTTCCGCAATCGTGACGCAGGCCACATTCCCACGCATGATCAAAAGGGACGAAGAGGAGGGGCGATGACCACGTGGGCAAGCAAGGAGCACCGCGGCCGCGCGCTCGGGACCGCGCTGGTGGCAGCGCTGGTGCTGGCAATGCTGGCCGGGTGCGGCGTGACGCGCGCTGAGGACGAAGATCCCGCCAACCGGCGACTGCGCATGATGATCCCGAACAGTCCGGGCGGCGGTTACGACCTGACCGGCCGGGCCGGGGTGCGGGCGATGGAGGAGAACGAGCTCACCGGGCGCTTCGAGGTCACCAACGTCATCGGCGCCGGTGGCACGGTCGCGATGCAGCGGCTCATGAACGAGCGCGGTGCCGACGACCTCATGATGACGATGGGGCTGGGTGTCGTCGGCTCGGTCTTCACGAACGGCTCCGATGCCACGGTCGACAAGGCCACGCCGATCGCGCAGCTGGTCTCCGAGCCCGAGGGCATCCTCGTCCCGGAGGACTCGCCCTTCACGACGGTCCAGGACTTCGTGGACGCCTGGAAGAAGGATCCGGGCAGCGTCACGATCGGGGGCGGCTCGTCGCCCGGCGGGCCCGACCACCTGTTCCCGATGCAGCTCGCGCAGGAGCTGGGCATCGACGCGAGGGACGTCAACTACATCACCTACGACGGTGGCGGACCGCTGACGACGGCCCTGCTCGGCTCCAAGATCGAGGTCGGCATGTCCGGCCTGGGGGAGTTCGAGGGCCAGATCGAGGACGGCTCGCTGCGCGTCCTGGCGGTCTCGGGCGAGGAGCCTCTCAAGACCGTCGACGCGCCCACGCTCATGGAGGAGGGCATCGACTTCAGCTTCATCAACTGGCGTGGCGTGCTCGCGCCCCCGGGCATCTCCGACGCGACCCGCGACGAGTACATCGAGCTGCTGACGGCGATGCACGACACGCCGCAGTGGCGCGAGGCACTGGAGCGCAACGGCTGGACCGACGACTTCACCACCG
>JBEVDF010000106.1:0-5413 GCA_040514145.1 Aeromicrobium sp. | reverse complement strand
GACCTTCTGGCCCTCGGCGCTGACCTGGTGGACGACCGCGGGGTTCGTGCTGCTCCCGTAGGTGATCACGTGGATCTGGCCGTCCTCGCCGACCGCCACGCCCGCGGGGGAGTCCAGGCTCTCCTTGACCCCGGACGGCACGCCGCGGCTCGGGGCCGGCGTGGCCGACGTGGGCGAGCCACCGCTGCCGGGGGAGTCGTCACCGGACGAGCCACAGCCCGCCAGGGCGAGCGCCACGACTGACAGCACCGCAAGACGAATCAGTGAGCGCATGGGCCCCCCTCCTTCGCTCAGACAGGAAGCAATCGTGTCACGAAGTTCGTCAATTGCTCCACGTTGGAGCACTCGTGCATCGGGACGATCTCGGCATAGGCGAGCGCCTCGGAATCGCCCAGCCCCCAACGGGTGTGGTGCTCGGGGTTCAGCCAGTAGGTCCGGCGCGAGCGCATCGCGATCTCGTGGAGGGCGTCGAACCGCGGGTTCTGGTTGTTGTTGCGGGCGTCGCCGAGGATCAGCACGGCGGTGCGCGGGCCGATGGCGTCGAGGAAGAACTCCTGGAAGTCCAGGAAGGCCTCGCCGTAGTCGCTGCTGGTGTGCCACTTGGTGATCCGGGCCTCGGCGCGGATGCGCGGCTCGATGTCACCGCCACCGGAGACGGCGCCGTCGCGCACGATCTCGGTGACCTCGGCCATCGCGTTGACGAACGCGAAGACCCGGATCTTGCTGAACTGCGCGCTGAGCGCCTGGGTGAGCAGCATGGTGAAGCTGGAGAAGCCCGACACGGAGCCGGAGACGTCGCACAGCAGCACGAGCTCGGGACGGTTCGGGCGCGGCTTCTCGAAGACGGGCTTCATCGGCACGCCACCGGTGCCCATCGCGCGACGCAGCGTGCGGCGCATGTCGATCTTGCCGCGACGACGACGCCGGCGACGCGCGGAGAGGCGTGTCGCCAGGACGCGTGCGAGCGGCTGCACGGAGCGGCGCAGCTCCTCCAGCTGCTGGCGGTTCGCGCTGAGGAAGTCGACGCGGTCGCGCGAGGAGCGCACGGCGTGGCGAGCCACGAGCTCGCGGCCCCGCAGCTCGGCGGACCGTCGGCGGGCCTCGGCCTGCACCATCTCGCGGAAGGCCTCCACGCCCTGGCGCACCTCGTCGCGCGCGAGGCGGTCGGTGAACTGGGTGCCGAGGCCCTGACCGCCCTGGCCGGTGCCGCCGCCCGGACGCATGGCCATCGCGGCGGCGATCAGCGTCTGGGGCTGGAGTCGGTCGATGGTCTGGTAGGCCGACCAGCCGGCCGTGTCGGTGCCGGGCTGGCCCACCTCGCCCAGCACGTCGACGGCGATCTCGGCGATCTGCGCCAGCGTGCGGGGGTCGCGATCGAGCAGGGCCATGAGCAGGAGCTCGCGGATCTGCTGGACGTCGAGGTCCTCGCCGGCTTCGCGTGCGGCCTCGGGTCGGCCCACGCCGACCGGGAAGAAGAGGTCGAAGGTCTGGTCGAAGACGTCGCGCTGGCCACCGCGTCGCACGAGGGCGGCAGCGAGCCCCTCCCGGAGGAGGTCGCGATCGTCGAGCCCGAGCACGCGCATCACGTCGGCGGCGTCGATCGACTCGCTGGGACCGGCGTTGACGCCCTTGGCGCGCAAGGCCTCGACGAACTCGACCAGCCGGGTCGCGAGCTGGGTGCTCATGACAGCACGGCGTCCAGGTCCAGCTTCGTGCGGGCCTTGTCGATGTCGTCCTGGTGCTTCAGCACGACGCCCAGGCTCTCGGACACGACCTCGGGGGTGAGCGTGTCGGCGCCGAGGGCGACGAGCGTGCGCGCCCAGTCGAGGGTCTCCGAGACGGACGGGGCCTTGCGCAGGGGCATCGCCCGCAGCGCGTTGATCACGCGGACCAGCGAGTCGGTGAGCGCCTGGTCGAGCTCGGGCACCTTGAGGGCGACGATGTCCCGCTCGAGATCGGCGTCGGGGAACTCGATGTGCAGGAAGAGGCAGCGTCGCCGCAGCGCCTCGGACAGCTCGCGGGTCGCGTTGGAGGTCAGCACCACGAAGGGACGCTGCGTGGCCGTGACGGTGCCGAGCTCGGGGATCGTGATCTGGAAGTCGCCGAGCACCTCGAGCAGCAGGCCCTCGATCTCGACGTCGGCCTTGTCGGTCTCGTCGATCAGCAGCACGGTCGGGCCGTCGTTGCGGATGGCCGAGAGCAGGGGGCGCGGCAGCAGGAACTCCTCGGAGAAGATGTCCGACTTCGCCTCGCTCCACGACTCGTCGTGGCCGGCCGAGATGCGCAGCAGCTGCTTGGCGTGGTTCCACTCGTAGATGGCGCGGGACTCGTCGACGCCCTCGTAGCACTGGAGGCGGACCAACTCGGCGCCGCAGGCCTGCGCGACAGCGCGCGAGAGCTCGGTCTTGCCGACACCGGCCGGACCCTCGACCAGCAGCGGCTTGCCCAGCTCGCTGGCCAGGAAGACGGTGGTGGCGACGGCGTCCGAAGCGAGGTAGCCCGCCGTGGCGAGCCGGGCCTTGACATCGGCGACCGAGGTGAACGGCATGGTGCCCTTGTTGAACATGGATTCAACTCTACGCTGTCCGTATGGCCAGGACGCTAGTGAGGTACACGTCACATCGCGACGTGGCGGACGCGTTCGCCCGCGTGACCGACTGGGAGCGCCACCGTGTGCCCTTCACGACGATCACCACGACGCCCGAGGGCTTCACGGCGAGAACGGCGATCGGGCCATGCGGATTCGATGATCCGATGCACGTCACGACCTGGGACCCGCCGCACCGCGTCGACCTGCAGAAGCACGGCCGCGTCATCCGGGGGAGCGCGACGCTCACGGTCGAGGCCGATGGCTCCGGCTCCGCGGTCACCTGGGACGAGGACGTCAGCGTGATCGGCGTGCCGCGGTTCCTGGACCCGGTCGTGCGCCGGCTGCTCCGGCTCATGGTCTCGACGGTCCTGCGTCGTCTACTGGCCTGACTACTCTGGAGGCATGACCGCCGCCGAGAACGAGGTCGTCGACCTCTGCCGTGACCTCATCCGGATCGACACGTCCAACTATGGCGACTCGTCCGGACCGGGCGAGCGCGTGGCCGCGGAGTACGTCGCCGCGAAGCTCGACGAGGTCGGCATCGAGGCCACGATCCTCGAGTCGGAGTCCGGCCGCGCCTCGGTGCTGGCGCGCTGGGGCAACCAGGACTCCTCGCGCCCCGGCCTCGTGATCCACGGTCACCTCGACGTCGTGCCGGCGCAGGCCGGTGACTGGTCGGTCGACCCGTTCGCCGCCGAGATCGTGGACGACTACGTCGTGGGTCGCGGTGCGGTGGACATGAAGGACTTCGACGCGATCCTGCTGGCGGTGGTGCGCGAGCGCCAACTCGCCGGCCGGATCCCCGACCGTCCGATCCTGCTCGTCTTCACCGCCGACGAGGAGGCCGGCGGTCAGCTCGGCGCCCACTGGCTCGTCGCCGAGCACCCCGAGTGGTTCGAGGGCTGCACCGAGGCCATCGGTGAGGTGGGCGGGTTCTCCACCCAGGTCGCCGGCCAGCGGCTCTACCTCATCGAGTCCGGGGAGAAGGGGATCGCCTGGCTGCGCCTGACCGCCGCCGGCAGGGCCGGCCATGGTTCGATGCGCAACACGGAGAACGCCGTCACCCACCTCGCTCGCGCGCTGGTCAACCTCGGCGAGCACGAGTGGCCGGCCGAGCCCGGCCCGTCGATGCGGTTGCTGCTCGACAAGGTGCGCGAGCTGACGGGCGCCGAGGGCTCGCCCGACGAGCTCATCGAGCACTTCGGGCCGGCAGCCCGGATGATCGGCTCGGGCCTGCGGAACTCGACCAACGCGACGATGGTGCAAGCCGGCTACAAGCACAACGTCGTCCCCGGTGAGGCCGTCGCCTACGTCGACGGGCGCCCGCTGCCCGGGCAGCACGACGGCTTCGTCGAGCGCGTCCAGCAGATCGCGGGCGACACCGTGCGCGTCGATCCGTACCACCTCGACATCCCGCTCGAGTACGCCTTCGAGGGCGATCTCGTGGACGCGATGACCGTCTCGCTGCTCAAGCACGACCCCGAGGCCCACGTGGCGCCCTTCCTCGTGTCGGCGGGCACCGACGCGAAGGCCTGGCACAAGCTGGGCATGACCTCGTACGGGTTCGTCCCGCTGCGGCTGCCGGCCGACCTCGACTTCACCGCCCTGTTCCACGGGGTGGACGAGCGCGTGCCGATCGACGCCCTGCAGTTCGGCACCCGCGTCTTCGACGAGTTCCTCGATCTGGCCTGAGCCCGCATACCCCCGCGCGGACGGGGTACCCCCTCGACGCAAGCAGTCACAGAGTCGATGAGAGTGGGGTGGCCACCATGGCCGGAAAGTTGACGTTCCTCGTGGGCGCGGCGGCGGGATACGTGCTGGGAACGCGCTCGGGACGCGAGCGCTACGACCAGATGATGGGCCAGGCGCAGCGCCTGTGGAAGGACCCGCGGGTCCAGGACGCCACCGAGAAGGTGCAGCACGCGGCCCAGGAGCACATGCCCGGATCGAGCAGCGGCTCGCCTTCCGGCAGCCGCACGAGCGGGTACGACACCGGAGGCACCGGGCGATGAGCCATCACGAGCCCGGTCGCGAAGCGTCGGCCTCGACCTCGGAGCTGATCTCCAGGCTCACCGCCGACCTCAAGGTCCTCGTGCGCGACGAGATGCGGCTCGCGCAGATCGAGGTGTCCAGCAAGGCCAAGCGAGCGGGCGTCGGCGCCGGCATCATCGGCGTCGGCGGGCTGCTGGCCCTCTACGGTCTCGGCGTCCTGATCGCGGCCGCCGTCCTGGCCCTCGCGCTCGTCATGGACGCCTGGCTGGCCGCCCTGATCGTCGGCGTCGTGATCCTCGTGATCGCCGGCATCGCGGCTCTCCTGGGCAAGAACCGGGTGCAGGAGGCCGGTGCGCCCGTTCCCCAGGCGACCGTCGAGAGCGTCAAGGCCGACGTCGACGCCGTCCGTCACGCCCGAGACCACTGAACCGGAGGACCCCATGACCGATCCACACGAATCCGAAACCCTGCGCGACGAGGTCGAGCAGACCCGTGAGCACCTCGCGGAGACCGTCGACGAGCTCGCGGCGAAGTTCGACGTGAAGAGCCGCGCCAAGGAGTCCGCGCACGAGTTCACGGCGTCCGCGAAGGAGTCCGTGGTCGACAGCGACGGCAAGCCGCGCCCGGAGGTGCTGTCGCTCGCGGCGGGACTCACGTCACTCTTCCTGGCGTTCCTGGTGCTGCGATCGCTGCGCCGGGGCCGCTGATGGCGTCCGAGCCGGGCGCGGAGCACGGCCCCAGTTCCCCCACGGACCTCAAGAAGCGGCCGTGGATGTACGTGGTGCGCAAGACCGCGCGGGAGTTCTCCGAGGACCAGGGCACCGATCTGGC
>JBEVDF010000055.1:0-6671 GCA_040514145.1 Aeromicrobium sp. | reverse complement strand
GGTGGCCGCGGGCACGGGGCGGGGCACTCCGTCAGTGTCTCGCATCCGAGACATCGACTCCAGGCATGCCATGGCCCCGGCCCGCCGACCGGGTCAACCATGAGGAGATGACCACCGTCTTCGTCTCCCCGGGGCCGCTCGCGGCGGGTGATGTCGTGCGCGTGGCCCGGCACCACGCCCCGGTGGAGCTGACCGACGAGGCACTCGCCGAGATCGCACGATCACGGAGCTTCGTCGACGAGCAGGCGCGGGGTACGGGCAGCCACTACGGAGTGACGACCGGCTTCGGGGCGATGGCCACCCGCTCGATCGCCGTGGCCGACCGGGCGCGGCTCCAACAGCACCTCCTGCGGTCCCATGCCGCCGGTACGGGCGACGTCGTCGAGGACGAGGTCGTCCGCGCGATGATGGCCCTGCGCCTGTCGACCATGGCGACGGGACGTACCGGCGTCCGCCCCTCCACCGCCACCGCGTACGCCGACCTGTTGAACTCCCACCTCGTGCCGGTCGTGCACGAGTACGGAAGCCTCGGCTGCTCCGGCGATCTCGCCCCCCTCGCGCACTGCGCCCTGGCCCTCATCGGCGAAGGAGTCGTGCACGACCGGGGCGTCGTGCGGCCCACCGCCGACGCCCTGCGCGATGCGGGCCTGCGCCCGGTCGTCCTCGCCGAGAAGGAGGGCCTGGCCCTCATCAACGGCACGGACGGCATGCTCGGCATGCTGGTGCTGGCCCTGCACGATCTCGATCGACTCATCGACACCGCCGATCTGGCCGCCGCCATGAGCGTCGAGGGCCAGCTCGGCACGGACCGGGTCTTCGCCGCTGATCTCGTGGGCCTGCGACCCCAGGTCGGCCAGGCCCGCTCAGCGCAGCAGATGCACGACCTGCTCGCCGGATCCGAGATCGTGGCCAGTCATCGCCACGGCGACGGCCAGGTGCAGGACGCCTACTCGCTGCGGTGCTCCCCGCAGGTTCACGGAGCCGTCCGCGACACGATCGACCACGCCCGCGACGTCGCCGAGCGCGAGCTGGCGGCGGCCATCGACAACCCGTCGGTCCTGCCCGACGGACGGATCGAGTCGCACGGCAACTTCCATGGCGCCCCGCTGGCCTACGTGCTGGACTTCCTGGCGATCGCGATCGCCGACCTCGCCAGCATCAGCGAGCGCCGCACCGACCGCTTCCTCGACGTCGCGCGCAACCGCGGTCTCCCCGCCTTCCTCGCCGAGGACCCGGGCGTCGATTCGGGCCTCATGATCGCCCAGTACTCCCAGGCCTCGATCGTCAGCGAGCTCAAGCGCCTGGCGGTTCCCGCCAGCGTCGACTCGATCCCGTCGAGCGCGATGCAGGAGGACCACGTCTCAATGGGCTGGTCCGCCGCCCGAAAGCTCCGGCGGTCGATCGACGGGCTCAGCAGGGTCCTGGCCGTGGAGCTGATCACGGCCGCCCGCGGCATCGACCTGAGGTCCGGGCTGCGGCCCGCGCCGGCGACGGCCGCGGCGAGCCGGGTCCTGCGCTCCGTCGTGCCGGGGCCGGGACCCGACTGCTTCCTGGCCCCGCAGATCGAAGCGGCCACGGACCTGGTCCGGGCCGGCTCCATGCTCGCTGCCGCGCAGGCGGTCGCTCACAGAGAAGAGGACACCCGATGAGCACACCACGCACGATCCGCTCTCCCCGTGGCACCGGGCTGACGGCCCGCAGCTGGCAGACGGAGGCACCCCTGCGCATGCTGATGAACAACCTCGACCCGGAGGTCGCCGAGCGGCCCGAGGACCTGATCGTCTACGGCGGCACGGGCCGTGCCGCGCGCTCCTGGGAGGCCTACGACGCCATCGTCGCGTCCCTCACGGACCTGAAGGACGACGAGACCCTGCTCGTGCAGTCCGGCAAGCCCGTGGGGGTCTTCCGGACCCACGTGTGGGCTCCCCGCGTCCTGATCGCCAATTCCCATCTGGTGGGCGACTGGGCGAACTGGCCGGAGTTCCGCCGGCTGGAGGCGGCGGGCCTGACCATGTACGGACAGATGACGGCCGGCTCGTGGATCTACATCGGCACCCAGGGGATCCTGCAGGGCACGTACGAGACCTTCGGGGCGATCGCGCGCAAGCGCTTCGGTGGCTCCCTGGCCGGCACGATCACGTTGACCGGCGGGTGCGGCGGCATGGGCGGGGCCCAGCCGCTGGCCGTCACGATCAACGGCGGCGTCATCCTCATCGTCGACGTCGACGAGTCCAGGCTCGCCCGCCGGGTGGACCACGGCTACCTCGACGGCTACACGACCGATCTCGCGGAGGCGAAGCAGCGGGTCCTGGCCGCGAAGGAGGCCGGAACCGCCCTCTCGGTGGGCGTGGTCGGCAATGCCGCCACCGTGTTCGCCACCCTGCTGGACGACGGGTTCCCGATCGACATCGTCACCGACCAGACCAGCGCCCACGATCCGCTCAGCTACCTGCCCGAGGAGATCGCGCTCGACGACTGGAAGGCGGCCGCGGCCGCCGACCCCGTGGACTTCGCCGCGCGGGCTCGCGTCTCGATGACCAAGCAGGTCACGGCCATGGTCGGGTTCCTGGACCGCGGCGCCGAGGTCTTCGACTACGGGAACTCGATCCGCGTCGAGGCTCGCGAGGGCGGCCAGGCGCGCGCCTTCGACATCCCCGGCTTCGTCCCGGCGTACGTCCGGCCCCTCTTCTGCGAGGGCAAGGGGCCGTTCCGCTGGGCGGCCCTGTCGGGCGACCCCGCCGACATCGCCGCGACCGATGCCGCGATCCTCGACCTCTTCGGCGAGGACGAGCACCTCACCCGGTGGATCGAGCACGCGAGCAAGCACATCCCGTTCGAGGGACTGCCGGCGCGCATCTGCTGGCTCGGGTACGGCGAGCGCCATCTGGCCGGCCTGCGATTCAACGAGATGGTCCGCTCGGGCGAGCTGAGCGCCCCCGTCGTCATCGGCCGCGATCACCTCGACTCGGGCTCGGTCGCCTCGCCCTACCGCGAGACCGAGGACATGCTGGACGGCTCGGACGCGATCGCGGACTGGCCCTTGCTCAACGCGCTGCTGAACACGGCCTCCGGGGCGACGTGGGTGTCGCTGCACCATGGTGGCGGGGTCGGCATCGGCAGGTCGATCCACGCCGGGCAGGTCGTGGTGGCGGACGGCAC
Organism: Aeromicrobium sp.; assembly: GCA_040514145.1. GTDB lineage: Bacteria > Actinomycetota > Actinomycetes > Propionibacteriales > Nocardioidaceae > Aeromicrobium. The sequence goes on along the minus strand of JBEVDF010000055.1, from coordinate 3,512 downwards.
GGATCTCGCCGAGGAGAAGATCCGGCGGGTCCTGTCGAACGATCCCGGACTCGGCGTCGTGCGACACGCGGACGCCGGGTACGAGCGCGCGGTCGAGGTGGCGCGCGATCGGGGCATCGCGATCCCCACGCTCGGGAGCACCCCGTGACCCTGCTCGACGACCTCGACGACGTCGGACGCGACCCGCGCTCCGGTGGATATCGGCGCCACGTCTGGACCGCGGCGGATGCGGAGCTGCGCGCGTGGTTCGCGCAGGAAGCCGCGCGGCGGGGCCTGGAGCTCGTGGAGGACACCAACGGCAACCAGCTGGCGTGGTGGGGAGCCGGACCCGGCGCCGTGCTGGTGGGCTCCCACCTCGACTCCGTGCCCGACGGAGGCCGCTTCGACGGACCACTCGGCGTGACGTCGGCGTTCGAGTCGGTGGACCGGCTCCGGTCGGCCGGTCACGTGCCGCACCGTCCGGTGGTCGTCGCCAATTTCGCCGAGGAGGAGGGCTCGCGCTTCGGCATCGCCTGCCTCGGGTCACGGCTGGCCACGGGTGCGCTCGACCCTGATCGCGCCCGCGGACTCGTCGACCAGGACGGAACGAGTCTCGCCGAGGCGATGCGCGCGCACGGGCGCGATCCCCGCCTGCTCGGCCGGCAGTCCTGGATCGACGAGGTCGCGGCGTTCGTCGAGCTGCACGTGGAGCAAGGTCGAGGACTGGCCGACCTGGATGCTCCCGTGGGGGTCGGTTCGACGATCTGGCCCCACGGACGCTGGCGGCTCGATCTGACCGGATGTGCCAACCACGCCGGCACGACGCGGATGCAGGACCGCCGGGACCCGATGATCACCTTCGCGTCGGCCGTCCTGGCCGCGCAGCGTGAGGCCGGTTCCTCCCGCGCGACGTTCGGCCGGGTCGACGTCGCTCCGAACGGCACCAACGCGATCCCCGCGCGGGTCCGCGCGTGGCTGGACGTCCGCGCCGAGACCCAGGAGGAGGTCGTGGTGCTCGTGCAGGCGATCGTCGACGCCGCCCGCCGGTCCGCGAAGGCGCACGGGGTCGATGTCGCGGTGGACCAGGAGTCGCGCAGCGAGGCCGTCGTGTTCGACGTCCCCTTGCGAGAGCGCCTGGCCGACCTCCTCGGGGCACCCGTCCTGGCGACGGCGGCCGGTCATGACGCGGGAGTCCTCAGTGCCCACCTGCCGGCCGCCATGCTGTTCGTACGCAACGAGACGGGCGTGTCGCACTCGCCCGAGGAGCACGCCGACGCCGCCGATTGCGAAGCCGGCGTCGAGGCCCTCACCCGGGTGCTGAGGGACCTGACGTGACCATCGCCGCCGTGATGCCCTCGTTCGCGAACTGCCACAGCCACGTGTTCCACCGGGCCCTGCGTGGCCGTGGCACCCCGGGACACCACTTCTGGGCGTGGCGTGAGCGCATGTACGCCACCGCTGCCGTCCTCGACCCGGACTCGCTCCACGAGCTGGCCCGGTGGACCTTCCGCGAGATGCGCCTGTGCGGGATCTCCTCGGTGGGCGAGTTCCACTACCTCCACCACGGACCGGACGGCCGGCCCTACGCGGATCGCAATGCCATGGGCGTCGCCGTCATCGAGGCGGCGCGCGACGCCGGCCTGCGGATCTGCCTGCTCGATGCCTGCTACCTGCGTTCCGGCTTCGACGCGCCGACCGAGGGCGTGCAGGTGCGGTTCGACGACCGCTCGGCCGAGAGCTGGGCCGTTCGCGTCGCCGACCTGCAGGGCAGATACGCCGACGTACCGGGCGTGGTGGTGGGGACGGCGATCCACTCGGTGCGCGCGGTGGGACCGGCCGACCTGCCCACGGTCGTGAACGCCCTGCCCGACGCGCCGCTGCACGTCCACGTCTCCGAGCAGCGGCGGGAGAACGAGGAGTGCCTCCATGCCACGGGACGGCGCCCCGTGGAGCTGCTCGCCGACGCGGGCGTGTGGAGCCCCCGCACGTCGGCCGTCCATGCCGTCCACCTGCAGCCGCACGAGATCGACATCCTCGCCGAGGGCGGCGCCACGGTGTGCCTGTGTCCCACCACCGAGGCCGAGCTCGCCGACGGCATCGCCCCCAGCGTCGCCCTGCGGGACGCCGGCGTCCCGATCACGCTCGGGTCGGACAGTCAGACCGTCATCGACCCGTTCCTCGAGGCGCGAGCTCTCGACGCCCACGAACGTCTCGCCTCGGGCCGGCGGGACGGCTGGCCCCACGACCGGCTGCTCGAGGCCGCCACGCTGGCCGGGCACCGGTCGCTCGGCTTCGGCCCCGGCCCCACCGTGAGCCTTCGACGCTCCATCCGCACCGCCGGCGGGACGCTGCCCCTGGGCTCGGCGACCGCGGCCGATCTCGTCCCACCGGAAGACCTCGACCCGGACGAGGTCGGCGCCCGGCTCCACCGCGTCATCGAGGACCTGGCGGACCGCTCATGACGAGCATGGCCCTGACCAACATCGGCGAGCTGGTCACCTGGGACGAGGACCGCCCGATCCTCCAGGGCGCCTCCGTGGTGATCGACGACGGGAGGGTGGCCTGGACCGGAGAGGGGCAGGCACCGGCGGCCGACCACCAGGTCGACGTGGGCGGTGCGGCCGTCATTCCGGGCTTCGTCGACTCCCACAGCCATGTGGTGTTCGCCGGGGACAGGAGCGCCGAGTTCGAGGCACGCATGAGGGGCGTGCCCTACGGAGCCGGCGGGATCGGCTCCACCGTCACCGCGACCCGAGCCGCCTCCCGCGAGGATCTTCGACGTACTGCGCACCGCCTGGTGACCGAAGCACGGCGACAGGGCACGACGACCATCGAGATCAAGAGCGGCTACGGCCTCGACGTCGAGACCGAGCGACGGCTGGTCGAGGTCGCGTCCGAGTTCACCGAGGAGGTGACCTTCCTCGGGGCTCACGTCGTCCCGGCCGACGCGCGGACGATCGACGACTACGTCGCCCTGGTCACCGGCGAGATGCTCGAGGCCTGCGCGCCGCATGCACGGTGGATCGACGTCTTCGTGGAGGAGGGCGCGTTCGGCGAGGAGGCGGCGCTCGACGTGCTGTCGGCCGGGATGTCACGCGGGCTCATCCCCCGCGTCCACGCCAACCAGCTCGGGCCCGGGCCCGGGGCTCGCGTGGCGGCGACCGTCGGTGCGGCCGCTGCCGACCACTGCACGTTTCTCAGCGATGAGGACGTCCGGGACCTCGTCGACGCCGGAGTCGTGATCGGCCTGCTCCCCGGGGTGGAGTTCTCGACACGGCAGCCCTTCCCCGATGCGCGACGGCTGCTGGACGCGGGCGCCACGGTCGCCCTGGCGTCCGACTGCAATCCCGGCAGCAGCTTCACCACGTCGATGCCGTTCTGCATCGCCGTGGCGGTCCGCGACATGCACATGACGCCCCTCGAGGCGCTCTGGTCGGCGACCATGGGGGGCGCCGCGTCGCTCCTGCGGACCGACGTGGGTCATCTACGACCGGGCGCACGGGCCGACCTCGCCGTGCTCGATGCGCCCAGCC
>JBEVDF010000047.1:0-3087 GCA_040514145.1 Aeromicrobium sp. | reverse complement strand
GGCCCGCGAACCGTCCGGGAAGACTACGAGTGCCGATGATCCCGCCGGAACCTCGACCGAGATCTCCAACTCGCCGCCCGTGACACGCCACTCGACGCCGATGAGGCCCTGCGGTGTCTCGTACGATCCCGAGGCCCACGTCAGCCCGCCGCCGGGCACGGGCTCGACCACGAACGACTGCCAGGCAACCGATTCCGGGGCCTGGCGCAGCCCGAGGCTGTGCGTGTGTAGAAAGCGGATCACCGCGCCCTTGCTGTAGTGGTTGAGGGACTCGTGGGCCTCGCCGTTCTCGTCGATGCCGTCCCAGTCCTCCCAGATCGTGGTGGCCCCGCGATCGACCATGTTGAGCCAGGAGGGCGAGGTGCGCTGCTGCAGCACCTCGTACGCGACGTCGGCGTGACCGGTGTCGGCGAGCACGGGCAGCAGGTCGCCCGTAGAGAGGAAGCCGGTGCCCAAGTGGGTTCCGGCAGAACGGATGAGCTCGACGAGTCGTTGCGCCGCCGGGGCCCGCAGTGGCTCCGGCACGAGATCGAACGCGAGGGCGCGCACGTAGCTCGCCTGAGTGTCTGCCGCGGTACGACCGTCGGGCTGTAGGAACTCGGTCTGCCAGGCGGCGCGGATCTCGTGCGCGAGGTCACCGTAGCGCCGGGCATCCTCCTCACGCCCGAGCACCGACGCAACCCTGGCCACGATCGACGTGGACCGGAACAGGTAGGCCGTGCCCACCTCGCCCTTGTCGGCCATGAACCAGGCCATCGGGTTGTGCTTGACGGGGTCGATGAGGCTGCCGTCTGCGGCCCTGGCCTTCGGTTCGATCCACTCCCCCCAGTGGAACGAGCCGTCCCACAGGTACTGCTCGTGAGGCAGCGGGATGGCCGAGCGCTCGACCCGGGTGTGATGCCTGCCCGTCGCCGCGGTGCCGAGGGCCCACTCCACCCAGCGCACCATCGCCGTCCAGTTGTCGGTGAGCACGCTGCGGTCGCCGTAGGCGGTGAACAGCTCCCACGGCACGATGGTGATCGCATCACCCCACCCCGCCGACCCCGTCATCATGGCGAGCTGATCGTCGAGGTGGCGCTTGATCTGCCTGCCGTCGGGCGAGAAGTTGGCGATCCGGCCGTCGTCGAGCTGGTCATCCCGCACCGACTGCAGCCACTTCCGGCCGAACCCGAGGATGTCGTACAGGCGCGTCGCGGTGGGCGCGAACACCTGGAAGTCGCCCGTCCAGGCCATGCGCTCGCGCGTGGGGCAGTCGGTCGGCACGTCGACGGCGTTGCCGAGGAAGCTCCACCGCGCAAGCTCGTGCAGCCGGTTCAGGTCGGGGTCGCTGCAGGCGAACTCGCCCGTGCGGCGCAGGTCGGAGTGCACGATCCGCATCGTGAGGCTGTCGGCACGAACCGGATGCCCGGCGCGACTGATCCGCGCGTACTGGAATCCGTGAACCGTGTGCCGCGGCTCGAAGACGCCGCCCCGGCCATCCGAGACCACCCTGTCCTGCTGAAGGAAGGGCGTCGGCTCCTCCCCCGGTCGGGACGAATCCAGGTGCGCGGTGGTGAGGTCGCCGTCCGGCCCCACATGCTCCCCGTAGTCGATGACGGTCACCGTCCCCGCCGGCCCGAGGTCGGCGAGGGCGATCCAGCCGGAGGCGTTCTGCCCGAAGTCGGCAACCCAGACTCCGTCGGCCACCTGGTCGAGGGATCGCGGAGGCCGGCTCTCGACGACCCGCACGGGCGGCGCCGGCGACCACTGGATGCCCGGTGCCGTCACCCGGTCGACGAGCACGGCTCGAGGGGGTTCGGCTACAACGGTGAGGTCCACCGTCTGCCCGGCCATGAGGTCCGCTCGCGTGACGGTCGTCTCGGTGCTCGTCCAGGCGTCCCCGCTGCGCACAACGCGCGTGCTGCCGTTGGCCAGGATGACGTGAAGTTCGAGTCGGGCCCCCAGCGTCGTCCCCCACTGCGCGGGGAGGCGGTGGGCGCCGACCTGCCCGCGGAACCATCCGTCCGACAAGACGACCTCGAGCCGGTTCGCCCCGGCCCTCAGGCTCGACGAGACATCGAACGCCTGCGCGTAGAGGGTCTTGTCGTACGACGTGCTGCCGGGGGTGAGCTGTGCGGAGCCGGCGCGATCGTCGTTGACGAACGCCTCATAGAGTCCGAGTGCTGTCGCGTACATCCGCGCCGATCGCACCTCCGAGGGGAGCGTGAACTCGACGGCAAGCCGATACGCGGGGCGCTCACCGGAGACGAGGCCGGGACGCTCGACGGGTGATATCCACCGGGCCTGCCAGTCGCCGTCAAGCAGGCCGGCCTCGAACGACGCCCACGATGACCAATCAGACAGCTCGGCGGGTGTGGCCGACCCCGCCACGCGCACCCGCCACGACACGCGCTGGCCGCTCTTCAGCGGAGCCCATGGCCACTCCACCAGAAGGTGCGACGTTGATTCCACACGCACCGAGCGGGTCTCGCCGCCCTCGACCGCCGCCTCCAGCTCGTAACCGACCTGCTGCACGAGCTGAGGCGGCACCTTCCACGACAGCCGGGGAGTGGGCCCGGAGACGGCGAACTGGTCGCCCCCTGAATCAGTGACGAGATCGAAGGCGGCGCTGCTCATGAGGGCCAGTCAAGCACGCGCGGCACGGCCTTGGCAATCGGTTGTCAATGGGTGTGGTTAGCCCGGGAGGACATCGTCTCTCAGCATCGGTCATGCACCGTTCTGGGAGGACCCTGCGACCGCCTCGACCTGGGCGAGCAGCTGCCCGGCCACGACGACTCCATCGGCCTGTCCGCCGAAGCCCATGAGCACGCGCAACGGCATCGACTCGACCATGGGGAGCATGTCGGCGCTGGTCATCGCCGAGGCGACCTCGCCCATCTGCGCGAACGCTCCCCCGAGCACTCCGGCGCCCACCGGGTCGGCGAGCCATTCGGCCACCGTCGAGTTGATGTCGAGGCGTCCGATCGGCGGCACCGTGAGGGCGATGGTCTGCTCCAGGCGCAGGTCGCGCGATGAGGCTCCGACCGAGATCACGAAGTCGCCGGGCTCAACGACCCAGGCGCCCGCGCTCCAGAACGCGAAGGCCCG
>JBEVDF010000221.1:0-3247 GCA_040514145.1 Aeromicrobium sp. | reverse complement strand
GGATGCGTGACGTGGATCACACGTCGGCGGCCATCGTCCGCGCGGCGCGCCATGCGCTGATCGCGGGTGAGCCCGTGGACGTGGGCCGCGTCGCGGCCGAGGTCGGCGTGGATCGCAGCACCGTCTTCCGCCGCGTGGGCCGCCGGGACCGCCTCATCGCCGAGGCGCTGTGGCAGACCACCGCGACGCTGGCCTGGCCCGTCTGCCTCGCGGCGCACCCGCCCGGCACCCCGCACCGCGCCGCCCGCGTCCTGCGGGCCTACGTGCAGATGCTGATCGACGAGGCGTGGTTCCGCGAGTTCCTGCACCGTGACCCCGCCCGCGCCCTGCGGATCCTCACCACCTCCGAGCAGCCGAACCAGGGCCGCATCCTCGCGCTCGTGCGCGACCTGATCGCGAGTGAGCCGCCCGGCCCGGTCGACCTGGCGCCCGATGCGCTCGCGTTCGTCGTCGTCCGGGTGGCGGAGTCGTTCATCTACGCCGACCTGATCACCGGGGGCACCCCCGACGCCGATGCGGCGTACCACGTTTTCGTCGCCCTCCTCGGGTGACTGGATGAAGGAGAGAGCCATGACCGTTCACGGAAGCGCCGATCCCCGGTTCGACCGGCTGCGCGACGTCCTCGCCGCCCACCTGGAGTCGGGCGAGGAGCTCGGAGCCGCGATCGCGGTCGACCTCGACGGGGAGACGCTCGTCGACCTGTGGGGCGGCCACGCCGACGTCGCGCGGACCCGGGCTTGGGACCGGGACACGATCGTCAACGTCTGGTCGACGACGAAGGAGGTCACGGCCCTCGCGGTGCTGACGCTCGTCGAGCGCGGGCTCGTCGACGTGGACGAGCCCGTCGCCACGTACTGGCCCGAGTTCGCCAAGAACGGCAAGCAGGACGTGCTCGTCCGGCACGTCATGTCGCACACCTCGGGCGTCTCCGGCTGGGACCAGCCCTTCGTCCTGGAGGACATGTACGACCGCGAGGAGTCGACGGCGAGGCTCGCGGCGCAGGCGCCCTGGTGGGAGCCGGGCACGGCCTCGGGCTACCACGCCCAGAATCAGGGCCACCTGCTCGGCGAGATCGTGCGGCGGGTGACCGGCAGGACCCTGACGCAGTACGTCGCCGAGGAGATCGCCGCACCACTCGGCACCGACCTGCAGATCGGCGCCGCGGAGCGCGACGACGATCGCATCGCCGAGATCGTGCCGCCGCCGCCGTTGGACATCGACTTCTCGCAGATCGACCTCGAGTCGCCGATGGCCCGCACGTTCATGGGCCCGATCGCGCACGCGGCCGCCGCCAACACGATCGCCTGGCGCCGGGCCGAGCTCGGTGCCCTCAACGCCCACACGAACGCTCGAGCGCTGGCGCGGACCTTCTCGGTGATCTCGCGCGGGGGAGAGGTGGACGGGGTCCGGCTGCTCTCGGCGCCGACCATCGACCTGATCTTCCGCGAGCAGTCGCGGAACGTGGATCTCGTGCTCGGCGTGCCGCTGCGGTTCGGCATCGGCTTCGCGCTGCCCGAGCCGGCGACCCTGCCGTACATCCCGGACGAGCGGATCTGCTTCTGGGGCGGCTGGGGCGGCTCGCTGACCGTGATGTTCCCCGACCGCGGCCTGACGATCTCCTACGTCATGAACAAGATGGCGCCGGGCATCATCGGGTCGGACCGTTCGGCGAGGTACTTCACCGAGATCCTCGACGCCCTGGGGAGCGACGGGCGGGACGTCACCCCCTGAGCCTCATCGTCGAACTAGACTCACCCGCATGGGTACCGAGGTCCGTGAGGCCGCACTGCGCGCGCGTGACGCCGCGCGCGTGCTGGCGCTCGCCACGCGCAAGGACAAGGACGCGGCGCTGACCGCGATGGCCGAGGCGCTCGTCGCGGGCACCGATCGCATCGTCGCCGCGAACGCCGACGACGTGGCGGAGGCCCGCGCGGAGGGCACGCCCGAGAACGTGATCGACCGGCTGGCGCTCGACGCCGACCGTGTCGCCGCGTTCGCGCAGGGCGTGCGCGACATCGCCGCGCTGCCCGACCCGATCGGCGAGGTCGTGCGAGGCTCCACGCTGCCCAACGGCCTGCAGCTGCAGCAGATCCGTGTGCCCATGGGCGTCATCGGGATGATCTACGAGGGCCGCCCCAACGTCACGGCCGATGCCGCGGCGATCTGCCTGAAGGCCGGCAGCGCGTCCCTGCTGCGCGGCTCCCGCTCGGCCCGTCGCTCGAACGCGGTGATCGTGGAGATCATGCGCGACGCCGTGGCTTCCACGGGCCTGCCGGCCGACGCCATCGTGGCGATCAGTGCCGAGGACCGCAGCACCTCGACCGACCTGATGACCGCCCGCGGCCTCGTGGACCTCGTGATCCCGCGTGGGGGAGCGGGCCTGATCCGCACCGTGGTGGAGCAGTCCACCGTGCCCGTCATCGAGACCGGCACGGGCAACGTGCACGTCTACGTCGATGCCGATGCCGACCTCGACATGGCGCTCGACATCGTCGTGAACTCCAAGACCCAGCGCAACAGCGTCTGCAACGCGGCCGAGTCGCTGCTGGTGCACCGGGCGGTGGCCGACGAGTTCCTGCCGCGCGTGGTGAAGGAGCTGCAGCACCGAGGCGTCACGATCCACGGCGACCAGGCCTTCGGCGCGTTCGACGGCGTCGACGAGGCCACCGACGACGACTACGCCACCGAGTACCTCGACGCGCAGATCTCGGCGCGGGTGGTCGACTCGGTCGACGAGGCGATCGACCACGTCCGCCGGTACAGCTCGGGCCACACCGAGGCCATCGTCACGCGCTCGCTGGAGGCCGCCCGTCGCTTCACGATGGGGGTCGACTCGGCCGCGGTGATGGTGAACGCCTCCACCCGGTTCACCGACTGCGGCGAGTTCGGATTCGGTGCCGAGATCGGCATCTCCACCCAGAAGCTGCATGCCCGCGGACCCATGGGGCTGACCGAGATGACCACCACCACCTACGTGGTGACCGGCACCGGTCAGACGCGCTGATAGATTGTCGCCCATGCTCGATCTGATGCTGGCCGCCGAGGAAGCGGCCCACCACGGCGAGGCCGCCATCAACCCCTGGCTCGTGGGCGGGATCGCCCTCGGAGTCCTGATGGTGCTGCTGCTCATCACCTTCCTCTTCGGATTGGGTCGCGAGCACACCTGAGCATGAGCGACCGTCGCCGCCGCATCGGCGTGATGGGCGGCACGTTCGATCCCATCCACCACGGACACCTCGTTGCCGCC
>JBEVDF010000110.1:0-3911 GCA_040514145.1 Aeromicrobium sp. | reverse complement strand
GCCTCCCGCATGGCCGTGCCCGGCGTCGTCTGGGCCACGGTCTCGGGACCGCGGCAGACCGCTCGAGTTGAAGCCGCGGGACCCCTCGGCCCTGACACGATCTTCCGGATCGCCTCCATCACCAAGCCGATCGCGGCGGTCCTGGCACTGCGACTCGTGGACGAGGGCGTCTTCGCCCTCGACGACCCGATCGACCCGTGGTTGCCCGAGTTCGCCGACCGTCGCGTCCTTCGGGAGCGCGGTGCAGCGCTCGACGACACCGTCCCGGCCACGCGGCCGACGACCGTGCGCGACGTGCTGGCGATGGGATCGGGCCTCGGCTGGGACATGAAGGCCGGACCCGACGACCCGCTCGCGCGGGAGTTCGACGCCCGCGAGCTGGGCTCGGGCTGGGCACCCCCGGAGGTGCGTCCCGACCGCTGGGCCGCGCTGGCGGGCTCCCTGCCGATGGCTCATCAGCCCGGCGAGGGCTGGATGTACCAGTACTCCTACGACGTCCTCGCCGTGCTGATCGAGCGCGCCACGCGGCGCCGTCTCGACCTGGTCCTGCGGGAGAAGGTCTTCGCGCCCCTCGAGATGGACGACACCGGCTACGCGGTGGAGATGAAGGACGTCGATCGGGTGCCGTCGGCCTGGTTCCCGAACCGGCGCGGCGAGTTCGTCGAGGTGGCCCCCACGGGCGACCCGCGGGCGATGAACGTGCCGGTGTTCCGGTCCGGCGCCACCGGGCTGCTGTCGAGCGCCGCCGATCTCGCGAAGTTCGCGCAGATGCTCCTGCGTCAAGGTCGCGGTCCTCGGGGCCGCGTGATCTCGCGGGCGTCCTTCGCCGCGCTCACCACCGACTCCGTCGCCGCGCCGGCGCACGCGATGGCCCACGAGTTCCTGGAGCCGGGCCGCACTTGGGGCCTGGGCGTCGGGATCGACCTCGACGCGCGGTACCCCGGCTCGCACCCGGGGCGCTTCGGCTGGGACGGCGGTACCGGGACGAGCCTGTGGGTGGACCCGGTCTCCGGCGTGGGCGGCGTGCTGCTCACCCGGCAGGGGATGGGCACCCCAGAGCCGCCCGAGTACCTCGAGGCCTTCTGGCGGGCCGTTCACGCGTGACACGCCGAGCCTTGGTTCGAACGCATGTTCGGTGAAACGGCGTAACGTGAGGGCATGTGGTTCCAAGGCTCCCTGCTCGACGGTGACGCCGGCGTGCGCGTCGGTCCGCTCGATCGCGTGCAGCGTCACCTGCTGTCCGACGGCGCGTGGGTCGACACGCTGCCCGGGTGGGTGAGCGGCTCGGACGAGCTGTTCGAGACGCTGCGCACCGAGGTGCCGTGGCGCGAGGAGCGTCGGGAGATGTACGAGCGCGTCGTCGACGTGCCGCGGCTGCTGTGCTTCTACGGCCCGCGCCGCCCGCTGCCGCACCCGGCACTGGAGGAGGCCCGTGACGCGCTCTCGGCCCACTACGCCGCCGAGCTCGGCGAGCCGTTCGTGACGGCGGGCCTGTGCTTCTACCGCGACGGGAACGACTCGGTGGCCTGGCACGGCGACCGCATCGGCCGCAGTCGCACCGAGGACACGATGGTGGCCATCCTGTCGCTGGGAGCCGAGCGCAAGCTGAGCCTGCGGCCCGCCGGGGGAGGACCGCAGACGGGCTTCAGCCTCGGCCATGGCGACCTCTCGGTCATGGGCGGCAGCTGCCAGCGCACGTGGGAGCACGCCATCTTGAAGACCGCGCGCGCCGTGGGACCCAGGATCAGCGTGCAGTTCCGCGTCGCCGGCGTTCTCTGACCAGCTCGAGCGCGTCGGTCGACCACAACGCCCACACCACCAGCACCGGTTGGAAGAACAGGCGGATGAGGCGCGCGCGGTCGCTGTTGAGGCCGAACGCGTCCACGCCGTTCACGTACTGCGAGATGTTGCCGGGGAAGACGGCGACGAAGAACGCGGCCGCCACCAGACCGATCACGCGCCGGTGGCGGGGCAGGGCCATCAGGGCGGCGCCGAGGGCGATCTCCACGATGCCGGACACCAGCACCACGACGTCCTCGGGCAGCGGGATGCTGTGGGGGACCTGGGCGTCGAACTCGTCGCGGGCGAAGGTCAGGTGACTGACTCCGGCGAATGCGAGCATGCCGCCGAGAAGGATCCGGGCGATCGCCTTCATGCCCCGACGCTAGGTCAGTCGCCGAAGATGCGCTCGTAGAGGACGTGGTCGTGCCACGTGCCCGCGAGGCGCAGGTAGTCGCGGGCGACGCCGAACCGGACGAAGCCGTTCTTCTCCAGGACGCGCTGACTGGCGTGGTTGTCCAGCCGCGTCCCCGCCTCGATCCGGTGCAGGCCCAGGCGCACGAACGCCAGCTGCACGATCTCGTCGACCGCGGCGCTGGCCAGTCCCTGCCCCTGGTGCGCCTCGTCGACGTAGTAGCCCAGCACGCCCTTCATCGACGGGCCGCGGACGATCTCGTTGAGGTTGACCCGGCCCACGACGGAGTCGTCGGCGCCGAGGATCACGCGGGGGAAGGAGACGCCCTCCTCGTACCGCCGCAGCGCGTCCTGGATGATCGCGCGCTGGCCCTTCTCGGTGAAGTAGACCTCGGGGCGCTTCGGCTCCAGGGCCGCCATGGCGCGGCGATTGCGGCGCAGGACGTCAGCCAGCGCCTCCGCGTCCGTGGTTGCGACGAGACGAGTGACGGCCATGGCAGAAGTCTGTCAGGCGCGTGCTCCCTGCTGGTGGTCACGGAATGTTCCACGCCGCAGGACGTTGACCCGAACATGAAGAACATCGGCTTCCTGTCCTTCGGCCACTGGTCCGACTCGCCCCAGTCGGCGACCCGCTCGGCGCAGGACGCTCTCCTGCAGTCGATCGACCTCGCGGTGGCTGCCGAGGAGCTGGGCGCCGACGGCGCGTACTACCGCGTGCACCACTTCGCCCGCCAACTGGCGTCGCCGTTCCCGCTGCTGGCCGCCGCGGCGGCGCGCACGAGCCGCATCGAACTGGGCACCGGCGTCATCGACATGCGGTACGAGAACCCGCTGTACTTCGCCGAGAACGCCGCCGCGACCGACCTCATCTCCGGCGGCCGGCTGCAGCTCGGCATCAGCCGGGGATCACCGGAGCAGGTCATCGCCGGCTACCGGTACTTCGGCTTCGAGCCGCCCGAGGGCATGAGCGACGCCGACATGGCCCGCGGCCACACGCAGGTGCTGATGGAGGTGCTCAAGGGCGAGGGCTTCGCCGAGCCGAATCCGCAGCCGATGTTCCCGAACCCGCCGGGCGCCCTCCCGCTCGAGCCGCACTCCGCCGGACTGCGCGATCGCATCTGGTGGGGAGCCGGCTCGCGCGCGACCGCCGAGTGGGCCGCCCAGCAGGGCATGAACCTCATGAGCTCGACGCTGCTCACCGAGGACACGGGCGTGCCGTTCCACCAGCTGCAGGCCGAGCAGATCCAGCGCTTCCGCGACGCGTGGAAGGCAGCCGGTCACGAGCGCGAGCCCCGCGTGTCGGTGAGTCGCAGCATCTTCCCTCTGGTCTCCGACCTCGACCGTGCCTACTTCGGCAACGAGTCGAAGAGCACCGACCAGGTCGGCTTCCTCGAGGGCGGCTCGGCCCGGTTCGGGCGCTCCTACGCGGCCGAGCCCGACGTGCTGGTGAAGGAGCTCGCGGAGGACGAGGCCATCGCGGCTGCGGACACGCTGCTGCTGACCGTCCCGAACCAGCTGGGAGTCGACTACAACGCCCACGTGATCGAGAGCCTGTTGACGCACGTGGCTCCCGCACTGGGCTGGCGCTGACCACGGCCGGAGACGATGCTGGGCTCATGAGCACGCTCGACGTCCCGACGATCATCGCTGCCGGCCTGGATGACTGGCGACCCCTCGTCCACAGCCTGCACGCGCGATTCCGCACGGGCGACTTCTCC
>JBEVDF010000100.1:0-7005 GCA_040514145.1 Aeromicrobium sp. | reverse complement strand
CAAGCGGCGGGCCCGGGCGACCCGGCGCTCGATCGTCGGCACCGGGAGCGTCATCGCCACCGACAGCTCGTGCACCGCGGCCTCGACCCGCCGGCGTCCCCGCCGCCTGGCCACCGGCCCGTTCCCCGGCGGCCCGGGCCCGGTCGACGTAGTCCAGCAGCTCGGCGGCCTCGGCGGCCTCCAACGAGGCCAGGGCCTGACGACGCACCACGATCTGATCGATCATCTGCCGGTCGTCCAACACCATAAATCCCTGCCGTTGCGGTCTTTCCTCCAGTCTAGGGACCGGGTCTGGCAACCAGTCGCGACGAGCGCGAGGTCATCCTCGTGCCCAGGCCCGACGTCACGCACCGCCAGAACTCAGCGGCCGATGCTCCTGGACACGGTCACCGCCGCCAGCTTCTCGGGATTGCGCATCGCGTAGAAGTTGGTGATCTTGCCGTCGACCACTTCCACGGACACGATTCCTTCCAGCTGGTCGCCGAGGTAGAGCATCAGGGCAGGGGCGCTGTTGTAGATCGCGGGCTCGCCGCTGCCGTCCGGGCCGCTCAGGCGGATCAGGCCCAGGATCAGCCTGGCCACCCGCAGCGCGCCCGTCACCGGCCTGCGCGCCGCGCTGGCCTTGCCGTCGCTGTCGGCGGTCCACACCACGTCCGGCGCGAGGACGGCCATGAGTCCGTCGAGATCGCCCGTCGTTGCCGCCACGAAGAACTGGGTGGTGGCGTCGACCGAGGCCTGGGAGTCCGCGGGCTCGAAGCGCTTGCGGCGCGCCTGCACGTGTTCCCGGGCGCGGTGCGCCATCTGGCGGGTGGCGCCGACGGACTTCCCGAGGGTCGTGGCGATCTCGTCGTGAGTGAAGCCGAAGACCTCCCGCAGGACGAACACGGCGCGCTCGTCGGGGCCGAGCGTCTCCAGCACCACGAGCATGGCCATCGACACCGACTCGGCGAGCAACACGTCCGCGGCGGGGTCCGCGTCGGTGAGCAACGGTTCGGGTAGCCACGGGCCGATGTAGTCCTCCCGGCGCCGGGTCCGTGCCCGCAGCGCATTGAGGGCCTGGCGCGTCACGAGTCGCGCGAGGTACGCCTTGGTGTCCACCACACTGGACAGGTCCACCTCGGCCCACCGTAGGTAGCTCTCCTGCAGGACGTCGTCGGACTCGGTGGCGCTGCCGGTGATCTCGTAGGCGATCGTGAACAACAGCGGGCGCAGGTGGGTGAACCGCTCGACGTGTTCGCTCACGACGACACTGCCTCGGTCGCGGGCGTCCGCCCGCGCGAGCCGCCCTTGAGCCAGCGGTAGCTGCCGGGCTTGCGGGCCTCGCGGGTCAGGTACGAGATCGTGCTCCGGCACACCGCTTCCTTGATGCGTGCCGCGGCCCGTCCACCGATGTACAGCGGCATCACCCGGTCGTCGCGGTGCGAGATCTGGATCAGGCCGCGGGAGCGGCCCAGGCTGATGCACTGACCCACGAACGCCTGATTGATCGGCTTCGGCGTGGTGCCGGCGATGCGGCTCAGCACCGTGCCCGCGGCCTGGGCGCCGAGGGGGATCGCCGCCTGGCAGCTCATCCTCAGGGGCTGGTCCGACGGGGCGGACGCATCGCCGGCCGCCACGATCCTCGTGTCGTCGACGCTGACCAACGTCTCGTCGGTCAGCAGGCGGCCGATGGCATCGGTACGCAGGCCGCTGCGTGCCGCCAGATCAGGCACGCCGAAGCCGGCCGTCCAGATCGTCACCGCGCTGGGCAGCCGGCGGCCGTCGGCCAGGACGACCGCGTCGGCGAGCACCTCGACGACGGTCGTGTCGGGTCCGTCGATCACGTCGACGCCGAGTGCAGTCATCCGCGTGACGGCCGCCCGGCGGGCACGTGTGCTCAGGGACGCTCCCAGCACGCCGCTGCAGACCAGCGCCACGCGCCGGCCCTGCTCGGCGAGCTCGGCCGCCGTCTCAAGACCGGTGGGTCCGGCCCCGATCACGCAGATCGGCGCGTCGGTGGGGCAGCTCGCAGCCGCAGCGCGCAACCGTTCGGCGTCCTCGTGCTCGGCGATCGAGTAGGCGAACTCGGCCGCACCGGGCACGGTTGCCGTCGCACCGGTGCTGCCCACGGCATAGATGAGGTAGTCATAGCTGAGGTTGGCGCCGGACGCGAGCTCGACCCGGCGGGCGGGCGCGTCGATGGTCGTCACGGAATCCACCATCCGGGTGACGCCCTCACCAAGCACCTCGTCGTAGTCCACCACGGCATCGTCTGATCCGGTCACGAGCTGGTGGAGCCGGATCCGCTCCACGAACGACGTCCGCGGGTTGATCAGCGTGATGTCGATCTGCCCGTTGAGGCGCAGACGATTGGCCGCCTGCACTCCGGCGTATCCGCCGCCGACGACGAGGACCTTGGTGGACTTCCGGGTCATGGTGTCTCCTTGCATGAGGGTTGTGCCCTCAAGACACCGCTCGTCGCCCGAGTGTGACATGCGGTGGGCCATGTGTAGGCCTGTCGTGCTCAGACGCCGTCCTCGGCCAGGGTCGTGGCCGGGAGCCAGTCGGCCCCGAGGAGCTGGGCGAGCTCGGCGAGGCCGGTGGTGTCGCTTCCCGCCGTGTCGGAGGCCGCGGCGATCCGCTCGACCATCACCTTGCCGACCTGTTCCTCGACGGTGCCCTCGGCGTACGCGATGTGCCACGGCGAGACCTGATGGTCGCGGTGGGTTCGGCCGGTCACCTGCCGTCCGGCGATGCCCGAGAAGCGCGCCTGGTGGAAGACGCCTACCCGCGGCTCGGTGCTCGCACGGCGGCCGTCGGCGAGGGTCTCGCCGGCGTGCAGGCTGATCGAGGCGACGGTGGTGAAGACGCAGACCTTCGCCTGCCCGGTCTGGAACCGGAGCCGCTCGGCCTCGACGTCGAACCGGTCGCGGCCGTAGATGGTGGCGACCTCGATGCCGGTCTCACGCAGCCGGTCGGCGATCGGGTCGGCGGCGGTCGCGACGAATTCGACCGAGCACGCGACCTGACGCTCGGCCTGCACCTGCTGGGCGATCCAGGCGACGGTCGAGTCGACGCGGATCAGTCCGGCCTTCTGCCGGAAGCGCAGGAGCGCGGACCGGCCCTTCGCGACACTGCGGCCGCGTCGGGCGAGGTCCATCTCACGACAGAACTCGCCCCACTCAGCCTCGTAGGCCCTGCGCTCCGTCGGCGTGAGCGCCACTGGCATGCCGGAGATCGGCACCGGTCCCCACGGCGCGGCGCGGTGCAGCATCGCCGGGGGCCGTTCCTCGTCCAGCCAACCGCGCACCAGCTTGAGGTCCGCCGCGCGCCGCGCAGGATCGGTGGTCCACGTCGCGCCGTAGCGTCCCCGCTCCACCCCGACGCCGTGGCGCTCGAGCGCGGTGGCGAATGCGGCCCCGGGCTGCGTCCCTGAGGTCCACTCCCGCATCGGCTCGCCGAGCACCTGCGCATATGCCGGAGCGAGGTAGGGCAGCTCGAGTGGCGTGTGCCCGGGCGTCGCGGTCGTCGCGATGACGAACGGCGCCTGGTCGTGCGGCCGCCCGTGTCCCGAGATCCGCGCCCAGAGCTTCCATCGTTTCGTCGTCGTACGTCGCAGCGCGTGAGCCTCGTCCGCGATGATCACGTCCCATACGTGGTCCGTGACCTTCTCGAGCCGGTCCCACGTGATCACCACCCATTCCAGACCCCCGTCACCCAGCGCCGTGATCGTGCGGCACCAGTGGCCGATGGTGATCGCCGCGGGCCGGTCGGCCACGACAAGCACCCGCCGCGCGCCGCGGAGGTCGCCCACCGCTGTCGCGCCGAGGACGGCGGAAATCGTCTTGCCCACACCCGGCTCGTCGGCCAGGAGGAACTGTCGACCGCCCCCGGCGGCACGCTCGGCGATCGCGTCGGCCGCTTCGAACTGGATCCTCCGTGGCTCGAGAGCGCCCGTCGGCTCGGGGTTGGGCGTCGGAGCGTCTGGGTTCAGGGAGTTCTCGATGAACCGACCGAGCGTGTGGGGCCCCGGAGCGTAGGGCGCGAGGTGTGCGGGCAAGGCGCGTCCGACGTGCAGATGGGCCTTGGCAGCCGGGTGCCACGTGGCGCCGTCGACCTGTGTCCCGTACGGGACGTCGAGCACCCACACCCGCTCACCCGGCCCAGCGGCCGGCAACGGCGGCGGTGGCTCTCGCGTCCCGCCACGGCGCGCAGACCCGCTGCGTCGACGAGCGCCGGATCGGCGAGGACTGGCCACCCCCGGACGCTACCGGGGTGTCCGCCTCGAACAGAGCTGGCTCGCCCAAGTACGTGACACGGTCAGGCGGAACTCACCCGCTCCGGATGAGTCCCTCACCGCATCCACCGGCGACGGTGAGGGCTGGACGTCGAGAGGAGCGCGATGAGCTGTCCCATCGCGACCAGCGCGCCCAACACCGCCCGGCGCAGGAATCTCGTGGCAGCGGTCTCGTTCGTCCTCGGCGGATCGCTGTTCGCCCTGGGAGCCGCCCTCGCCCAGCTCGATCTCACGACCCTGCCGACGATCAACGTCACCTATCTGGCTGGAGGATTCTTCTTCAGCACGGGCGGATTCGTCTCGATCCTGCTGGCTCAGCCGCACCAGCGGCTGTGGCGCAGCGCGGTCATCCTGTTCGTCGGCACCCTGCTGTTCGCGGTCAGCCTGGTGGCGGCCTTCGCCGAGGGCCTCACGCCGCGCCAGTCCAACGGCTGGATCTGGCTGCCCGACATCCTCGGCTGCGTGTGCTTCCTTGTGTCGGGGCACCTCGCGATGCTCGCGGTGGGTGACGGCCGGATCAGGCTCCGACCCGGTGTGACGGACTGGTGGGTCGTGGTGGTCAACCAGCTCGGCTCGATCCTCTTCTTCCTCGCAGGCCTGGCCGCGTTCACCCGCCCAGCCACCTCGCACGCGCTCGACGTCGGCCTCGTCAACTGGGGGACGTTCACGGGGGCCGTGTGCTTCGCGGCGGGCGGGGTCATCCAGGCATTCGGCACACCCACTCCGACAAGAACGGTGGTTTGACCAGCTCATGACGACATTCAACGAAGCAGAAGCAGATGCCCTGTTCGGCAACCGGTTCCTGACGGAGCTGGCGCCGGCGACCTCGTTCCCCACGAGTGGGATGACGCCGACCGACGCGATGCGCCTGGTGGGGGAGGAGCTGAACCTCGAGGGCGACCCGCAGCGCAACCTGGCGACGTTCGTCACCACCTGGATGGAGCCCGAGGCCCAGCGGATCATCGCGGAGAACCTGCACCGCAACTTCATCGATCACGCGGAGTACCCGATCTCGGCCGAGATCGAGCAGCGCTGCGTCCGGATGCTGGCCGACCTCTTCCACGCCCCCGGCGAGACCACCGGCTGCCGCACGCAGGGGTCGTCGGAGGCCATCATGCTCGGCGCCCTGTCCCTGAAGTGGAAGTGGAAGGAACGCCAGCAGGCCGCGCACCGGCCGACCGACCGGCCCAACCTCGTCTTCGGGGGAGACGTGCACGTCGTGTGGGAGAAGTTCTGTCGCTACTTCGACGTGGAGCCGCGCATCGTGCCGCTCGCGGAGGGCAAGTACACGATCGGGCCCGAGGACGTCGAGCCCCATCTGGACGAGAACACGATCGGCGTGGCAGCCGTCCTCGGCACGACGTTCACCGGGCACATGGACGACATCACCGGGATCAACCGGCTCCTGCTCGACGTCAAGGAACGTCGGGACCTGGACATCCCGATCCACGTGGACGGCGCCAGCGGCGGGTTCGTGTGGCCGTTCCTGTACCCCGACTCGCCGTGGGACTTCCGCCTCGAGCAGGTCCGCTCGATCAACGTGTCGGGTCACAAGTACGGGCTGGTCTACCCGGGGATCGGGTGGCTGATCTTCCGTGAGGAGTCCGACCTCGCCCAGGACCTGGTCTTCTACGAGAACTACCTCGGCAAGACCGACGCCACCTTCACCCTGAACTTCTCCACCGGTGCCGCGATGGTCCTCGCGCAGTACTACAACTTTGTCCGCCCCGGACGCGACGGCTACACCTACGTGATGAGGCAGATGCAGCAGAACGCAAGCGTGCTCGCGAAGAACCTGACCGACAGTGGTCGCTTCGAGGTGATCGGCGAAGGCGACGAGCAGCTCCCGCTGGTGGCGTTCCGGCTCAAGCCCGGCCACGACGCGTCGTACGACGAGTCCGACATCGCCTGGCAGCTCTCGGCGGAGCGGGGCTGGATGGTCCCGGCGTACACGCTCCCGCCGAACGCCGAGAACGTGAAGATCATGCGCGCGCTGGTGAAGGAGACGATGAGCAGGGAGCAGGTCGACCGGCTGACCCAGGACATCGAGGACGCCTGCAAGACGCTCGACGAGAAGGGCGGCGCGCATCCGTCGGAGCGGAAGCAGGTGAAGCAGGGGTCGGGCTACTAAGGGTCCACCCCCATTCAAGGAGCCGCAGATGACTGACCCGCTCGCATCCTGGAACGAAGGCCCCGCGAAGGAAGCGATCCTGGAGTTCGTCGCGAGCACACGCGAGACGGTCCCAGAGGTCGAGCGCGTAGCGGTCTTCGACAACGACGGCACCTTGTGGTGCGAGAAGCCGATGCCGATCCAGCTCGACTTCATCCTGCGCCGGTTGGCCGAGATGGCGGAGTCGGACGCTTCGCTTCGCGACCGGCAGCCCTGGAAGGCAGCACACGAGCGCGACTACGCCTGGCTGGCCCGAGTCATGGTGGAGCACTACGCGGGTGACGACACCAACGTGCGGACCGTGGGCGCCGGGATCGTTGCGGCGTTCGCGAACATCACCGTCGACGAGTTCGAGGCGGCCGCCGACGCCTTCCTGCACAGCGCCAGTCATCCCACCCTGGAGCTGGGTTACCTCGAGTGCGCGTATTCCCCGATGGTGGAGCTCCTTGCCCACCTCCGGGCCAACGGGTTCTCGAACTACATCGCGTCGGGAGGCGGTCGTGACTTCATGCGCCCGATCAGCGACGAGGTCTACGGCATTCCGCGCGAGAGCGTGATC
>JBEVDF010000050.1:0-7637 GCA_040514145.1 Aeromicrobium sp. | reverse complement strand
AGGCCGAGAGCCAGGACGCGCCGGGTGTCGACCGGGTCGATGATCCCGTCGTCCCACAGCCGCGCGGTGGAGTAGTAGGGCGAGCCCTGGGACTCGTACTGGTCGCGGATCGGCGCCTTGAACGCCTCCTCGGCGTCGGGCGACTCGAAGTCGCCGCGCACCGTCGCGAGGACCGACGCGGCCTGCTCACCGCCCATCACCGAGATCCGCGCGTTGGGCCACATCCACAGGAACCGCGGGTCGTAGGCGCGGCCGCACATGCCGTAGTTGCCGGCGCCGAACGAGCCGCCGATGACGACGGTGAACTTCGGGACGACGCTGGAGGCGACGGCCGTGACGAGCTTCGCGCCGTCCTTGGCGATGCCGCCGTTCTCGTACTCCTTGCCGACCATGAACCCGGTGATGTTCTGCAGGAACACCAGCGGGATGCCGCGCTGGTTGGCCAGCTCGATGAAGTGCGCGCCCTTGAGCGCCGACTCGCTGAACAGGATGCCGTTGTTGGCGATGATGGCCACGGGCCAGCCGTCGATGTGCGCGAACCCGCAGACGAGGGTGTCGCCGTACAGGGGCTTGAACTCGTGCAGGCGCGAGTCGTCGACGATGCGGCTGATCACCTCGCGGACGTCGTACGGGGTGCGCGAGTCGACCGGGACGACGTCGTAGAGGCCGTCGGGGTCCTCGCGTGGCGGCATCGGGTCGCGGCGCGTGATCGTGGGCTCCTGCGGACGCGCGAAGGTGTCGACGATCGAGCGCACGAGCTGCAGCGCGTGGTCGTCGTCGTCGGCCAGGTGGTCGACGACCCCGGAGACCTTGGCGTGGACCTCGCCGCCGCCGAGCTCCTCGGCCGTGACGACCTCACCGGTCGCGGCCTTCACCAGCGGCGGGCCGCCGAGGAAGATCGTGCCCTGGTCGCGCACGATGATCGACTCGTCGCTCATGGCCGGCACGTAGGCGCCGCCCGCGGTGCACGAGCCCATGACGGCCGCGATCTGCGGGATGCCGCGCGCCGACAGCTGCGCCTGGTGGAAGAAGATCCGGCCGAAGTGGTCGCGGTCGGGGAAGACCTCGTCCTGCATCGGCAGGAACGCGCCGCCGGAGTCGACGAGGTAGAGGCACGGCAGGTGGTTGTCCGCCGCGATGGTCTGGGCCCGCAGGTGCTTCTTGACCGTGAGGGGGTAGTACGTGCCGCCCTTGACCGTGGCGTCGTTCGCCACGATCACGCACTCGCGACCCGACACCGTGCCGATGCCCGTGATGATCCCGGCGCTCGGGACGGCGAAGGGGTCGTCGCCGTAGAGCCCGTAGGCGGCGAGCGCGCCGATCTCGAGGAAGGGCGAGCCGGGGTCGAGGAGGCGGTCCACCCGGTCGCGCGGCAACAGCTTGCCGCGCGAGGCGTGGCGCTCGCGGGCCTTCTCCGAGCCACCCAGTCGCGCGGTGGCCGTGCGCTCCCTCAGCTCGGCGACGAGCTCTCTCATGTTCACGGCTCGAAGGTTAACACTCATTAACCTGCGCTGCTATGCTCCTGCCGTGAGCCGCCGCGAGCAGATCCTCGAGACCGCAGCCGGCCTGTTCGCCGAGCGTGGGTACCACGGCGTCTCGGTGAACGACATCGGCGAGGCGTGCGGGATCTCGGGTCCGGCGCTCTACAAGCACTTCGCCGGCAAGGAGGACCTGCTGGCCCACTCGCTCACGTCGATCAGCGAGCGCCTGCTGTCGGAGGGCCGTCGTCGTCGCGCCGAGGCCGGCGAACCCGCCGCCGCCCTCGACGCGCTCATCGCCTGGCACGTCGAGTTCGCGCTGACCCACCCCGCGCTGATCGTGATCCAGGACCGCGAGTGGTCGAACCTCCCGCCCGCGGCCCAGGCCACGGTGCGCGAGCTGCAGCTGGCCTACATCGACGCGTGGGTGGAGACGCTGCGGGAGCTGCGCACCGACCTGGACCGTGCGCCCGCCCGCGCCGCCGTCCAGGCGGTGTTCGGGCTGATCAACTCCACGCCGCACTCGGCACGCATCAGCGCGGACGCGATGGCGCGACTGCTGGCGTCGATGGCCCGGGACGCGCTGCTCGCGCCCTGAACGACACCGTGGCGACCGCCACGCCCACCATCATCACGATCCCGCCCACCCACTCCAGCGCGCTCGGCACCTCGTCCAGCGCGACCCACGCCGACAGGACCCCGACCGGCGGGACGAGCAGGATGAACGGCACGACGCTGGCCGCGGGGTACTTCGCCATCAGGCCGTTGAAGATCGTGTAGCCCACGAGCGAGGACAGCACCACCGTGTAGAGCGTGCTGGCCCAGGCCTCGACGCCGAAGCGTCCCAGCGCGCCGGAGATCTCGGCCGGTCCCTCCACCAGGAGCGAGACGGCGAGGGCGGGCAGCGGCACGACGAGCGCCGACCACACCACGAGCGACAGGCCCGAGGACACCTTCGCCGCCCGGACGACGACGTTGCCGATCGCCCACGAGAGCGCGGCACCGACCGTGACCAGCAGGGGGACCAGCGGTGCGTCCTGGTGGAAGCCCCAGGCGACGATCGCCAGGCCCGCGGTGCCGAGCGCGGCTCCGACGGCCTGGCGGTGGGAGGCCCGCTCCCCGAGCACCCCCGCGGCGATCAGGATCGTGAAGATGACCTGCGCCTGCAGGACGAGCGCGGCCAGTCCGGCGGGCATGCCGATCGCCATCGCCAGGTACAGCAGCCCGAACTGGCCGAAGCTCATGAAGAACCCGACCGCGACCACGACCTGCCAGGCGGCCCGCGGACGGGCGACGAAGAACACGAGGGGGAAGGCCACCAGGACGAACCGGATCGCCAGGAAGAGGAACGGCGGCACCTCGGCGAGACCGACGTGGATGGCGACGAAGTTGCAGCCCCAGATCACCGCGACCAGAACGGCGAGGAGGCTGTCGCGGCGGGTCACCGGACCATGCTGTCAGGTGCACCGCATCGGGCGCAGCCGCTGGCGCCGCCAGACCCCGTCAACATCGCGCCATCGTGGCGGCCGCCTAGAGGGGCAGGGAGATGACGGGCGGCACCCGGGTGCCAGCCGCGAGGAGGTCGAGCACGTCGCGCTCGTGGGGCACGAACGGCTCGGGCAGGGCCGAGAGCGGGTACCAGCCCATGTCGTCGGCCTTGTCGGCCTCCTGGTGGGCGGCCTCGCCGCTCCATCGCGTGACCTCGAAGAACAGGTCGATCCGCTGCTCGACCTGCGGTCCGCCGCGCTCGAAGCGGTGGATCGCGGTGACGGGACGCAGATCGTCGGGGGCGATCGTCACGCCCGCCTCCTCGAACGCCTCGCGCACCGCGGCCTCGTGGACGGACTCGCCGGGGTCGACGTGCCCGGCCACGACCGCCCAGTACCCGTCGCGGTATCCCGTTCCCGCACGGCGCTGCACGAAGACCTCGTCGTCGCGCCGCAGGATCACGTAGGCGGCGGCGACGAGCAGCGAACGGGCGTCGGCATGGTCGTCCAGCGGGTAGTGCTCGGTCACGTCGCCAGTGTGTCAGCCGGTGGTCACGGCCGGCAGCGCTCGGCGTAGAACTCCTCCAGCGAGGCCCGGACCGCGTCGTCCAGCGGCAGCGTGAAGTACGCGTGCTCGATGTCGGCGGTGCGGACCCGGACGCCGAACCGCGACCCGACCTTGTCCTCGGCGACCACGTGAGGATCGCAGCGGCCCATCACCACGTCGAGCCGCACGCGCTGCGGCTGGTCGAGCGGCAGCTCCACCTCCACCGGCGTGGCCGGGCCGAACGCGAACCGCAGGGTGGGCGCGAAGCCGAGCAGCACCACGTCGTTCGGCTCGCGGGGCACGAGGTCGAGGGTCGCGGACCACGTGTCCCCGCGGACCTCGGGCGACCCGACGGTGACGGCGGTGGCGGCGTCGAAGGCCTGCTCACCGCAGTCGCCGTCGACCAGGTCGCGCAGCACCCCGAAGGGATCCTCCACGTCCACCCGCGAGCGTCGGTCCTCGTCACCGAGGCGATAGGTGAACTCGGCGACCGTCGCGAGCTCCTCACCCTTGGGACACGTGCCGACGGGCGGATCGACGTCGATCCCCGTGCCGAAGCCCGCACCGACGCTCTCGGTGCCCGTCCAGTCGACCGTCTCGGACCAGCGGTTCGACTCCACGCGCATCGCCGAGATGGTGATCTCGCGCTCGGTGTCGTTGTCGATCGCGATCGCGATGTCCCGCGTCAGCCGCTTGCCGCGGTACTGCATGACCTGCGCGGTGAAGCCCTCCGGCGCGTCCTCGAGATCCGGCGCGGACGAGCACCCGGCAGCCACCAAGAGGACCGAGACCAGTGCGATGCGACCCCGCATGGGCCGAGTGTAGGTCCGCTCAGGCGTGGCGCAGGGCGCGTCGGGAGATCAGCGCGGCGGCCAGGGCCACGAAGATCGCGGCACCCGCCGTGAACTGCACGCCGAGGTCGAACGCCGACGCGGCCGAGGCGTGGATCCACCCCTGCACCGGCGCAGCGAACTGCTCGGCGAACTGCAGCGTGCTGCCGAGGGTCTCGAACGCGTTCTCCTGCTCGCCGAACTTCGCGACCGCCGGAACGGTCAGGTTCGAGCGGAACGTCGCCGTCAGGACGCTGCCCAGCACCGCGGTGCCCATGACGGCGCCGATCTCGTAGGCGGTCTCGGAGATGGCCGAGGCGGCGCCCGCCTTCTGCGGCGGCACGCTCGACAGGATGAGGTCGTTGGTGATCGTCTCGGCCAGGCCGATGCCGATCCCGAGGATCGTGAACGCCACGGCGACCGACACGACGGTCGGGTGGCCCGTGAACGCGGCCAGGGCGTAGCCGCTCGACGACAGCACGAAGCTCAAGGGGACCAGGGTGCGCGCCGGGATGTGCTCGACGAGGCGCACCGCGGCGAAGCCGGCCACCATCGTGGCGATCGAGCCGGGCACCAGGACCAGCGCCGACTCCAGCGGGGACAGCCCCAGCACGAGCTGGAGCAGCTGAGCGCCGAAGTAGAGGAAGCCCGCCAGCGCCATGAGGCTGAGGGCGTTCGCCGCGAGGGCGCC
Organism: Aeromicrobium sp.; assembly: GCA_040514145.1. Lineage (GTDB taxonomy): Bacteria > Actinomycetota > Actinomycetes > Propionibacteriales > Nocardioidaceae > Aeromicrobium. The sequence goes on along the minus strand of JBEVDF010000050.1, from coordinate 2,604 downwards.
GCTGAAGACCGGGTTGCGGAACAGGGTCAGGTCGAGCATCGGACTCGCGCTGCGCTGCTGGCGGCGGACGAACCACCAGCCGGCGCCGAGGCCGAGGGCCAGGGCGGCCAGCGTGGTGTCGTCGAGGCCGGCCGTGGCGCCGTGCTTGACGGCGAAGACCAGCGGCACCATCGCGACGAGCGACAGCGCGACCGACGCCGGGTCGAACGGGCCCGGCTTCGGGTCACGCGACTCGGGGATGAGGGCGAGCGCCGCCGGCACGAAGACGACGATCAGCGGCACGTTCAGCAGGAACACCGAGCCCCACCAGAAGTGCTCGAGCAGGTAGCCACCCACCACGGGGCCGAGGACGGCGCCGCCGGAGAACATGGCCGCCCACGCCGCGATGGCGGTGCGACGGTCGCGCGCGTCCTCGAAGATGTTGCGGATCAGCGACAGCGTCGAGGGCATGAGGGTCGCCCCGAAGAAGCCGAGCAGGGCCCGGCCGGCGATGAGCATCTCGGGGCTGGTGCTGAAGGCCGCCAGCGCCGACGCCGCGCCGAATCCCACGGCGCCGGCCACGAGCAGGCGGCGACGGCCGATGCGGTCGCCGAGGCTGCCCATGGCGACGAGCAGGCCGGCCAGCATCAGCGCGTAGATGTCGACGATCCACAAGAGCTGGTTGCCGCTGGGACGCAGCTCGCGGCTGATCTCGGGCAGCGCGAACGACAGCACCGTGTTGTCGATCGAGACGAGCAGCACGGGCAGCATCAGCACGGCCAACGCGGACCATTCGCGTCGGCCGGCACGGGCGGCATGGGGGGTGAACGTGGACATCACCCTTACTGTACCGTCCAGACGGTACAGTACCAAAATGACTCGCATCACAGTCCGTTCCGGTGATCGGGATCACGCGGAGTACGGGTTTCGACCCCTCGAGTCGACCCGATCACTAGGCTGCTCCCATGACCGAGGAGCGCAGTACCCGCGATCGCGTCCTCGATGCCTTCGAGCGCCTGCTGGTGAGTGCCGGCAGCCGTGCGGCCACCCTCGACGCCGTCGCCGCCGAGGCCGGCGTCTCCAAGGGTGGGCTGCTGTACCACTTCCGCAGCCGCGAGGCCCTCGTCGACGGCATGGTCGAGCGCCTGCGCGAGCAGGCCGCCCGCGACGTGGACCTGATGCGGTCCGCCGAGCAGGGGCCGGTCGCCTTCTACCTCGAGACCTCGGTGGACACCGGCAGCGACTTCGACCGCGCCCTGATCGCGGCCTCGCGCATCGCGCAGGAGCACGACCAGGGCGCCCGCACCGCGTTGGCCGACATCCGCGACGGATGGTTCGGCGTGCTGAACGACCACCTCGCCGACGAGGCCCTGGCCCGCACGATCCAGCTCATCGGCGACGGCCTCTACTTCAACGACACCACCGGCCTGGGCAGGCCCGACGCCCTCGGGCACGTCCGCGAGGTCCTGGGCCGCCTCGGCCACTGACCGTGCGGGGTTTCCTCCCGCTATGCGGGGGAAACTTCCCCCGCATAGCGGTGGATTCCCCGGTGAACAGGGGAAACTTCCACTGTCAGGCGTCGCGCCAGACGGGCTCGAGGGTCTCGAAGTCGAGCCGGTCCAGGACGGCCAGGTCGGCGACGGCGACCTCGTAGCTGACCTCGTGGGGGCCGTAGGCCACGTCGATCACCTCGGTGTCGCGGCGCAAGCGGTTCTCCATCGCGCCGACCTCGGTGATCGGGACGGTCACCCGCGCGCGCTGCCACAGGATCCGCTCGCGGACCCCGGCGGCGTCGAGGGCGGCGGCCGTCGCGTCGGAGTAGGCGCGGACGAGGCCCCCGGTGCCCAGCAGCGTGCCACCGAACCACCGCGTCACGACCACGACGACGTCGCTGAGCTCGCGCCCCGTGAGGACCTCGAGCATCGGCCGGCCGGCCGTGCCGGACGGCTCACCGTCGTCGTTGCTGCGGCGCAGCGCGGCGTCGGGACCGATCACGAACGCGGTGCAGTGGTGTCGCGCGTCGTGGTGGGTCGCGCGGACGTCGGCGATGAGCGACCGGGCGCTCGCCTCGTCCTCCACCCGGCCGGCCCGGGCCAGGAAGCGGGACCTCAGCACGACGACCTCGGCCTCGGCGAAGTCGCCGAGGCCGAGATCGATCGTGCGGTAGGTCGCCACCCTCAGCGCTTGCGCAGTTCCAGGAAGATCGAGGGTCCGAAGTCGCTGGCCGCGAGAGGCTTCTGCAGCACGCGCTCGACCGCGACGAGCACCTTGCCCGGCACGAAGCGCTTCAGCTTCGGGCTGCGCAGGTTCGACACCGACAGCTTGCGCTGCAGCACCAGCCCCGCGGCGGCCAGCTGGCTCACGACCGTGTCGATGTTGTGGTTGACGAAGGCGATCGCGTCGGGCTCGTCGGCGGCGACGGTGCGGATGCTGACGGGCTCCTTCGGCAGCGCCTTGCCGGCCTTCTTGAACGCGCGACGGTTCTTGAAGTGGCCGTAGTTCGCGACCTCGATGATCGCGGTGCCACCGGGCGCGAGCACGCGGGCGATCTCGGTGAACTCCGGTGCCGGCTCGGGCAGGTGGTGCATGACGCGGACCATCGTGATCAGGTCGAGCTCGCCGTCG
>JBEVDF010000016.1:0-5418 GCA_040514145.1 Aeromicrobium sp. | reverse complement strand
CGAGGGCGGCGAGCTGGACCAGCGTGACGAGCACGGGGCGGCTGCGCGGCTCCTCGGCGATGTAGGTGTCGCCGGGGATGTGGCGCGTGCGCATCGGCTTGAGGGGGCCGACCCGCCGGTACTCGGCGTGCAGGGCCCGCGCGCACAGGCCGGTGACGATCAGCAGTGTGACGAGCAGGAACGCGTGCAGGGCCGCGCCGTCGGCGAACCGCGAGGAGGCGGTGGCGGCCACGATCACGCGCAGGGCGAAGCGCAGGGGCGGCCCGGCCGACGCCTGGCGCAGCAGCATCGACGACAGGGGCGAGCGGCGCTCGAGGAGCCATTCGGCCAGGATCGAGACGATCAGGGCGATCGCGGCGGCCAGGTCGAGGTCGAGGACGACGAACAGCAGCGCGAGCAGGATCGGTGCGTTCACCAGCAGCAGGCCCGGCAGCTCCGAACTGTGACCCAGTCGCGCCACGAGAGAACGCAGGAAACTCGCCGGGGAAGCCATGGGCGGCAATCTACCGCGTGTGACGGTTGTGGCCGGTGTACCGTCGGTGCGTGCCATGGGGACGTCGCCGTTTTCGCCTCCCGGCGTCGATCGCCCATCCGGTGCGGTTGCTGCCGCTGTCGTTCCTGTCCCTCATCGCGGCCGGGACCCTGCTGCTGCTGATGCCCTTCGCCCGCGAGGGCGAGGCGGACCCATCGTTCATGGACGCGTTCTTCACCTCGGCGTCCGCCGTCACCGTCACGGGTCTGGCCGTGGTCGACACCGGGAGCTACTGGTCGCCGATCTCGACGAGCACGATGATGATCGGCGGCATCGGGATCATCGCGATGACCACCGTGCTCGGCCTGTTCGTCGGCGGGCGCCTCGGTCTGCGCACCCGGCTGGCCGCGCAGACCGACATGCACGTCGTGAGCCTGGGCGACGTGGGCCCGCTGTTCAAGCGCGTCGCGATCACGACGCTGATCTTCCAGGGCATCACGGCGCTGATCCTCACGGTCCGCTACGCGACGTACTACTTCGACTCGTTCACGTACTCGCTGTGGCACGGCGTGTTCGACGCCGTCATGGCCTTCAACAACGCCGGCTTCTCGCTGCACCCCGACAGCCTCACCAGCTATGCCGGCGACTACGCGGTGATCCTGCCGATCTCGGTGGCCGTGTTCGCCGGCGGCGTCGGCTTCCCCGTCCTGGCCGAGCTCTACCAGGAGTGGCGCTCGCCGAAGACCTGGACGATCCACACCCGGCTCACCGTGTGGGGATCGCTGGCGCTCCTGGTGGTCGCCTCGACGATGTTCGTCGTCGTGGAGTGGAACAACGCCGCCACGATCGGCGACCTCAGCCCCGTGGACAAGCTCGTCACGGGCATCGAGGGCGGCATCATGCCCCGGTCGGGCGGTCTCAACAGCTTCGACTGGGGCCAGGTCGAGCCCGTGACGCTCTTCATCGCGATCATCATGATGTTCATCGGCGGCGGCAGCGCGTCGACCGCCGGCGGCATCAAGGTGACCACGTTCCTGCTGCTCGCCTACGTCATCTTGGCCGAGCTGCGCGGCGAGGAGCAGGTGCGGATCGGGTCCCGGGCGATCAACTCGCGCACGATCCGCACGGCGCTGAGCATCGCGCTCATCGCCGTCGGCCTGGTGACGGGTGGTTCGATGGCGCTCATGGTCGTGTCGGGCGTCCCGCTGACGGACGGCCTGTTCGAGTCCGCCTCCGCCTTCGGCACCGTGGGCCTGTCCACGGGGCTGACGCCGGAGCTCAACATCCCGGGCCAGCTCGTCCTCATCGTCTTGATGTTCATCGGCCGAGTGGGCACCATTACCGCAGCCTCCGCGTTCGTGCTGAGGCGGCGCCAATCCAGGTATCACCTTCCCGAGGAGCAACCGATCATTGGCTAACAACGACCCCCTCACCGCGCCCGTCCTCGTCGTGGGACTGGGCCGGTTCGGCTCCGCCGTCGCGCGGTCGCTGATCCGGCTCGGCCACGACGTCCTGGGCGTCGACGAGGACCCCAACCTGGTGCAGCGCTTCGCCAGCGAGTTCACCCACGTCGTCTCGGCCGACACCACCGACACCGAGGCCCTGCGCCAGATCGGCGCCGAGCAGTTCGACCGCGCCGTCGTGGGCATCGGCACCGACATCGAGGCCAGCGTCCTGACGGTGCTGAGCCTCGTCGAGCTGGGTGTCTCGGAGGTCTGGGCCAAGGCCATCAACGCCAAGCACGCCCGCATCCTCGAGCGGGTCGGCGCGACGCACGTCGTGCGCCCCGAGTCGGCGATGGGGGAGCGGGTGGCCCACATGGTCACCGGCGCGATGATCGACTACATCGAGTTCGACGACGGCTTCTCGATCGCGCGCACGCGGGCCCCGAAGCTCGCGGCGGGTCGCACGCTCCTGGAGTCGCAGCTGCGCGCGAGGTTCGGGGTCACCGTGGTCGGCGTGAAGCGCCGGGGCGAGGACTTCACCTACGCGCGCCCGGAGACCTCGATCGCCGCATCCGACGAGCTCATCGTCTCCGGTCCCACCCGCAAGGTGGAGGCCTTCTGCGCCCTCAGCAACTCGTGAGTCACGCAGGCCTCACCGGTCAAGGGCGCGAGAAGGCGGGCCGGTAACCTTGTGCGGTGAGCAACCAGGACGTCAAGGAGGGTGCGACGCCGGACGGCGCCGCCCACCGGTACACCAGCGAGTACGCCGGCCGCATCGAGACCACGTGGCAGGACCGCTGGGAGGCCGAGGGCACCTTCGAGGCTCCCAACCCGGTCGGTGACCTCGCCTCCGACGACTCCCGCCACAACGCCGGCGGCTCCAAGTACTTCCTGATGGACATGTTCCCGTACCCCTCGGGTGCGGGCCTGCACGTCGGCCACCCGCTGGGCTACATCGCCACCGACGTCGTCGGCCGCTTCCGCCGCATGCAGGGCGACAACGTCCTGCACGCGCTCGGGTACGACGCCTTCGGCCTGCCCGCCGAGATCTACGCCGTCCAGACCGGCCGCCACCCGCGCGAGACCACGCTGGAGAACATCGCCAACATGCGGCGCCAGCTGCGCCGCCTGGGCCTGGCCCACGACGAGCGCCGCTCGTTCGCCACGATCGAGCCCGAGTTCATGCGCTGGACGCAGTGGATCTTCCTGCAGATCTTCAACTCCTGGTACGACCCCGACCAGGGCAAGGCCCGCCCCATCGCCGAGCTGATCGACGAGCTGGGCACCGACGACCCCGAGGTCATCGACCAGCACCGCCTGGCCTACATCAGCGAGTCGCCCGTGAACTGGTGCCCGGGCCTGGGCACCGTGCTGGCGAACGAGGAGGTCACCGCCGACGGCCGCAGCGAGCGCGGCAACTTCCCGGTGTTCAAGCGCAGCCTGCGCCAGTGGAAGATGCGGATCACGGCCTACGCCGACCGCCTCATCGACGACCTCGACCGCGTCGACTGGCCCGAGCCGGTCAAGCTGATGCAGCGCAACTGGATCGGTCGCTCGCACGGTGCGAAGGTGCGCTTCGCGTCGGCCGCCGGCCCCATCGAGGTGTTCACCACCCGTCCCGACACGCTGTTCGGAGCCACCTACATGGTGCTGGCGCCCGAGCACCCGCTGGTCGACGAGCTGGCCGCCGAGACGTGGCCCGAGGGCGTCGACAAGCGCTGGACCGCCGGTGCCGACGACCCGGTCAGCGCGATCGCGCAGTACCGCCGCACGGCGGCGGCGAAGTCCGACGTCGAGCGCCAGGAGAACAAGGAGAAGACCGGTGTCTTCACCGGCTCCTTCGCGACCAACCCGGTCAACGGCGAGGCCATCCCGGTGTTCATCGCCGACTACGTCCTGATGGGCTACGGCACCGGCGCGATCATGGCGGTGCCCGGCCACGACGAGCGCGACTTCGAGTTCGCCACCGAGCTGAGCCTGCGGATCGTCCCGGTCGTGCAGGCGCCCGAGGGCGAGGTCCTGCCCTGGACCGGCGCCGGCGTGGCGATCAACTCCGACAACACCGACGTCTTCGGCGACGAGGGCGTCAGGCTCGATGGCCTGGCCGTCGACGACGCGAAGGCCACGATCATCGCGTGGCTGGAGCAGCGGGGTCTCGGCGAGGGGACCACCACCTACCGCCTGCGCGACTGGCTGTTCAGCCGCCAGCGCTACTGGGGCGAGCCGTTCCCGATCGTCTACGACGAGGCCGGCCACGCGATCGCGCTGCCCGACTCGATGCTGCCGGTCGAGCTGCCCGAGGTGCCCGACTACTCGCCCAAGACCTTCGAGCCCGACGACGCCACGAGCGAGCCCGAGCCGCCCCTGGCGCGCGTGCCCGAGTGGGTCGAGGTCGAGCTCGACCTCGGCGACGGGCCGAAGCGGTACCGCCGCGAGACCAACACGATGCCCAACTGGGCCGGCTCCAGCTGGTACGAGCTGCGGTACACCGATCCGCACAACAGCGAGATGATCGCCGACCCGACGAACGAGCGCTACTGGCTCGGCCCGAAGGCGCCCGGTGACACCGGCGGCGTCGACCTCTACGTCGGCGGCGTCGAGCACGCGGTCCTGCACCTGCTCTACGCGCGCTTCTGGCACAAGGTGATGTTCGACCTCGGCCACGTCAGCAGCGAGGAGCCGTTCCACCGCCTGTTCAACCAGGGCTACATCCAGGCCTACGCCTACACCGACGAGCGCGGCACCTACGTGCCGGCCGACGAGGTCGAGGAGCGCGACGGCGGCTGGTTCTATCAGGGCAAGCCCGTCAACCGCGAGTACGGGAAGATGGGCAAGAGCCTCAAGAACATCGTCACGCCCGACGAGATGTACGAGGCCTATGGAGCCGACACGTTCCGCGTCTACGAGATGAGCATGGGCCCGCTGGACGTGTCGCGTCCGTGGGAGACCCGCGCCGTCGTCGGTGCGCAGCGCTTCCTGCAGCGCGTCTGGCGCCTCGTCGTCGACGAGGAGACCGGTGAGGTCGTCGCCGACGACACCGAGCCCGACACCGCCGCCCTGCGTGCCCTGCACCAGGCGATCGCCGGCGTCACCGAGGACATGGGCGAGCTGCGGTTCAACACCGCGATCGCCAAGCTCATCGAGCTGACGAACCACCTCACGAAGGAGTCGGTGCGCTCGCGGACTGTCATCGAGCCGCTCGTGCTGATGCTGGCGCCCGTCGCGCCCCACCTGGCCGAGGAGCTGTGGTCGCGCCTGGGCCACGAGGAGACGCTCACGTACGAGGCCTGGCCCGTCGCCGACGAGCCGTACCTCGTCGAGGACCTGGTCACGTGCGTCGTGCAGATCCAGGGCAAGGTCCGCGGCAAGCTGGAGGTTCCCGCCGACATCAGCGAGGAGGACCTCACCGCCCTGGCGCTGGCCGAGCCGAACGTCGTGCGCACCATCGGCGACCAGGAGATCCGCAAGGTCATCGTCCGCGCGCCGAAGCTGGTCAGCGTC
>JBEVDF010000003.1:0-5342 GCA_040514145.1 Aeromicrobium sp. | reverse complement strand
CGCCGGCGTCCATCGCGGCGCGCAGGGCCGCCAGGTGCGCGGCGGTGTAGTCGATGCGGCGCTGGTCGTGGATCCGTCCGTCCTCGCCGGGGGCCTCGTTGAACGCACCGCCGTTCTCGGTGATGAGGATCGGCGGCAGCGCGTCGCCGTAGGTCTCCTTGAGGCCGATCAGCATCTGCCTGAACCCGTCGGGGATGATCGGCCAGCCGAAGTCGTTGTACTCCAGTCCCTCGGGCGTGACCATCTCGAACGGGATGGCAGCGCCGGGCTCGGCCGCCCCGATGTACTGCGGGTTGTACGAGTTGATGCCGAGGAAGTCGATGGGCTGGGCGATCACGTCGAAGTCGCCGTCCTGCGCCACCGGGTCGACGATCCCGGCCAGCGGCCAGGTCTTCAGCAGGATCGGGTCGAGGAACGCGCGGTTGTAGATGAGGTCGAAGAGCCCTGCCGCGTCCCGGGACTCCTGGGAGTCGTCGATGGGCCGCACCTGCGCGTGGTTGTTGGCCGGGCCCACCTGCTGGGCGCCGGCGGACCGCAGCGCCTGCACCGACTTGCCGTGGGCGAGCAGCTGGTGCCACGCCACCTGCAGCGCCCCGAAGCCCAGCTCCTTGCCGGGGGCGTGGATGCCCGTGCCGTGGCCGAGCAGCGTGAAGATCACCGTCTCGTTGAGCGTGAACCAGCGCGTGACGCGGTCGGACAGGCGCTCGCCGACGAGGCGCGCGTACTCGGCGAACCGCTCGGTGATGTCGCGGTTCTCCCAGCCGCCGTCGGCCTCGAGCGCCAACGGCGAGTCCCAGTGGAAGAGCGTCGCGCTCGGCTCGATGCCGTGCTCCAGGAGGGTGTCGACGAGCCGGTCGTAGAAGTCGAGCCCCCTCGGCTCCACGCGCACGCCGTCGGGCTGGATGCGCGGCCACGAGATCGAGAACCGGTAGGCGTCCACCCCGAGGTCGCTCATGAGGGCGACATCGTCACGGTAGCGGTGGTAGTGGTCGCAGGCGACGTCCCCGGTGTCGCCGCCCTTGACGCGGCCCGGCGTGTGGCTGAACTCGTCCCAGATCGAGCGGCCGCGGCCGTCCTCGTCGACCGCGCCCTCGATCTGGTACGAGGCGGTCGAGACGCCCCACGTGAACTCGGGACCGAAGTGAGGCAGATCACTCATGAACCCCATCCTGCACCGACCGGGGTCCGCTGTGGCGAGTCCGCTGCGCGGGTTCGGCGGGTGTGACGCCGGGCAGATGACGGACCTCACGTGCCTTCGATTGCCCGTCGGGGCCCGGAGGTGTCTACCCTCTGGGGTGTGAGTGACGCACCCATCGGCATCTTCGACTCGGGCTTCGGTGGTCTCACCGTGGCCCGGGCCGTGCTCGACCAGCTGCCGCACGAGCCGATCGTCTACCTCGGCGACACCGCCCGGCAGCCCTACGGGCCGAAGCCGATCTCCGCCGTCCGCGAGTACGCGCTCGAGTGCCTCGACCACCTCGTCGCGCAGGGCGTCAAGGCCCTCGTGATCGCCTGCAACTCCGCCAGCGCCGCCGTCCTGCGCGACGCGCGCGAGCGCTACGACGTCCCCGTCGTCGAGGTCATCCTGCCCGCCACCCGCCGCGCCGTGAACGCCACGCGCAACGGCAAGATCGGCGTGATCTGCACTGCGGCCACTGCCACCTCGGGCGCCTACGACGACGCGTTCGCCGCCAACCCCGGGATCGAGCTGCACACCAGCACCTGCCCCCGCTTCGTCGAGTTCGTCGAGGCCGGGATCACCGGCGGCCCCGAGTTGCTCGCCGTCGCGCAGGACTACCTCGCGCCGTTGCAGGACGCGGGCGTCGACACGCTCGTGCTGGGCTGCACCCACTATCCGCTGCTGACTGGCGTCCTCGCGTACGTCATGGGCGATAGCGTGACTCTTGTGTCGAGTGCGGAGGAGACGGCCAAGGACGTGTACCGCCTGCTGGCGTCGCACGACCTCGAGCGCGACCCCGCGCTGGCGGCCCCGGCGCACCGCTTCCTCACCACCGGTCACCCCGCCGAGTTCGCCGACCTCGGGCGCCGCTTCCTCGGACCCGAGGTGGAGTCGGTCGACCAGTTCGCGTGGGTGACGATGTGAGGCTCACGATCGTCGGCTGCTCCGGCTCGTTCCCGGGCCCGGACTCCGCGGCCAGCTGCTACCTCCTCGAGGCCCCGTTCGAGGGCCGTACCTTCCGCGTGCTGCTCGACCTCGGTTCGGGCGCGCTCGGGCCGTTGCAGGAGTACATCGACCTGCGCGACATCGACGCGATCGTCCTGTCGCACCTGCATGCCGACCACTGCTTCGACATGAGCGGCCTCTACGTCGTGCGCAAGTACCATCCCTCCGGCCGGCCGCCGAAGATCCCGGTCTATGCGCCGCCCGGCAGCGACTGGCAGCTCTCGAACGCCTACGGGACCACCGCGCCCAACGGGATGACGCTGCCGTTCGAGTTCCGCGACCTCGTCGACGGTCTCGAGACCACCGTCGGCCCGTTCACCCTCAAGGCGCGGCGCACCCCGCACCCCGTGGAGGCCTACGCCGTCCGCGTGGAGCACGAGGGCGCGGTGCTGGTGTACTCCGGCGACACCGGACCCGACGACGGCCTGGTCGAGTTCGCCACCGGCGCCGAGGTGTTCTTGTGCGAGGCGTCGTTCGTCGAGTCCGCCGAGAACCCGCCCGACCTGCACCTCACCGGCGCCGATGCCGGTCGTATCGCGACCAAGGCCGCGGTGCGACGACTGCTGCTCACGCACATCCCGCCGTGGACCGACCGCGACGAGGTCGAGGCCGACCTCGCGACCACCTGGACCGGCGAGCACGCGATCGTCCGTCCCGGCGACGTCGTCGAGTTCTGACATCGCCGAGCCTGCGGGAACGCTGTCACTTCCCGGGGTTGCGACCCCCCGGGAAGTGACAGGAAACCCACGTCATCGGGGAAACCTCCGCCCGGCTACCGTGGCGGGGTGACCCGAGAAGACGGCAGGACCCCCGACGAGCTGCGACCGATCACCATCACCCGAGGTTGGCTCGACCACGCCGCGGGCTCGTGCCTGATCGAGTTCGGCAAGACCCGCGTGCTGTGCGCCGTGGCCGCCACCGAGGGCGTGCCGCGCTGGCGCAAGGGCTCGGGCATGGGCTGGCTCACCGCCGAGTACGCGATGCTGCCCCAAGCCACGCACGACCGCTCCGCCCGTGAGTCCGTCAAGGGCCGGGTCGGCGGCCGCACGCACGAGATCAGCCGCCTCGTCGGCCGCTCGCTGCGCGCCGCGGTCGACCTGTCGCAGCTGGGCGAGAACACGATCGCGATCGACTGCGACGTGCTCCAGGCCGACGGCGGCACCCGCACCGCCGCGATCACCGGCGCCTATGTCGCGCTGGTCGACGCCGTGAACCACCTGAAGCAGCAGGGCGCCGTCAAGGGCGACCCGCTCGTCGACTCCATCGCCGCGGTCAGCGTCGGCATCATCGACGGGACCCCGATGCTCGACCTGCCCTACGTCGAGGACGTCCGCGCCGAGACCGACATGAACGTCGTGATGACCGGCTCGGGGAAGTTCATCGAGGTCCAGGGCACCGCCGAGGGCGCCCCGTTCGACCGCTCGGAGCTCGACGCGCTGCTCGCGCTGGCCGAGAAGGGCTGCGCCGACCTGACCCGCCTGCAGCGCGAGGCACTGGCCGCGTGACCCGGGTCGTCCTCGCGTCCGGCAACGCCAAGAAGCTCGACGAGCTCCGCCGCATCCTCGAGCCACTCGTACCGGGTGTCGAGGTGGTGGGGCGGGCCGACGTGTCCTCCTACGACGAGCCCGCCGAGACCGAGCCCACCTTCGAGGGCAACGCACTGATCAAGGCGCGGGTCGCCGCGGCCGAGACCGGTCTCCCGGCGCTCGCCGACGACTCGGGCATCTGCGTCGACGCGCTCAACGGCATGCCCGGCGTGCTCTCGGCACGCTGGTCCGGCGTGCCGAAGGACCAGGGCGGCGACGCGGCGAACAACCGCCTGCTCCTGGCCCAGCTCGCCGACGTCCCCGACGAGCGCCGTGGCGCGGTGTTCCGCTGCGCGATGGCCCTCGTCCTGCCCGACGGCACCGAGATCGTCGAGGTCGGCGAGATGCCCGGTCGCGTGCTGCACGCCGAGCGCGGCGAGGGTGGCTTCGGCTACGACCCGCTGTTCGCCGCCGACGGTCACGACGTCTCCACCGCCGAGCTCTCGCGCGAGGACAAGGACGCGATCAGCCACCGCGGACGCGCCCTGCGCGCGATCGCGCCGGCCGTCGCGGACGCTCTCAGGGCCTGACCCGCTCGGCGTGACGCCGGCGCGAGCCGCGCCTACGGTGAACCCATGGCACTCGTGGAGTTCAAGGACCTGGTGATCGACGTCGAGGACCCGGCCGCGGCGGCCGAGCGCTGGGGCCACTGGCTGCACCTCGAGGGTGAGACCGACGAGGCCGGCGCGGTGCTGCGCGGCGAGCAGCCCGGCCGGACGATCTGGCTCAATCCCGCCCCGCCCAAGACGGTCAAGAACCGCGTCCACCTCGACCTCGTGGCGCGTGACCTGACCCCCTTCGAGGGGCTCGATCGCGTCACCGAGCCGGGGCAGTTCAGCTGGACGACCTTCCGCGACCCGGAGGGCCACGAGTTCTGCGTCTTCGAGGGCGGGGAGCGGGCCGACGGCCTCAAGGACGTCGTCGTCGATGCCGTCGACCACGCCGCGATCGGGGCCTGGTGGGCCGACGTCTTCGGTGCGACCCTCGGCACGAACGACGAGTACGCGTGGGTGGACGACATTCCGGGCTCGCCCACGGAGTCCTTCGACTTCGTCACCGTCCCGGAGCCCAAGTCCGTCAAGAACCGGGTCCACTGGGATGTGACGCTCGTGGGCGACGCGACCGTCGACGACCTCGTGGAGCGCGGCGCCACCGTGCTGCTGCCGCCGGGGGAGGACCGGGGGTGGACGGTCATGGCCGACCCCGAGGGCAACGAGTTCTGCGTCTTCTCCGCCTGACCGGTCGCGCAGACGGGGACCTAGGGTGGAGGACGTGAGCCTGGACCTGAGCGCCGACATCGTCACCCTGACCCGCGCGATCGTGGACGTCCCGTCCGAGAGCCTGGCCGAGGCCGAGCTCGCCGACGCGGTGGAGGCAGCGCTGCGAGGCCACCAGCATCTCGAGGTGATCCGCGACGGCCACACGATCATCGCGCGCACGAGCCTCGGTCGCGACGAGCGTGTGGTCATCGCCGGTCACATCGACACGGTCCCGGAGAACGGCAACATGCCGTCGCGCCTCGAGGGCGACACGCTGTGGGGCCTGGGCACGTGCGACATGAAGGGCGGCGT
>JBEVDF010000002.1:0-10634 GCA_040514145.1 Aeromicrobium sp. | reverse complement strand
CGGTGCGGTTGCGGGTGAGGAACGCTGCCAGCTTCGTGCGGGCGATGCCCGGGGTGGAAGACTCGAATGGCAGTCGCACCACGTCGCGACTTTGCACCATGTGTCCTCCTCCCGGCACGGCATCGGCGATGTGTGCCACGTCATCCGCGCAGCACGATCCGTGCACCACGCTACCCATGACTAGTAACAATTAACCATTCAACTGTCGTGGATTCAAGACCCCCAGAGAAGGTGCCTCGCCCCATGAGTGACTTCCAGGTACCCCACGTGACCGTCGACGAGGTCCCCGATCCGCTGCCGCCGGACTGGGTGGTGCTGGATGTGCGCGAGCCCCACGAGTGGGCCGCCGGGCACGTCGAGGCGGCGGTGCACATCCCCTTGGGCCAGTTGCCGTTGCACGTCGGCGAGCTCGATCCCCAGCGCCCCCTGCTGGTGGTGTGCCACCTCGGGCACCGATCGGCCCACGCCACCGCGTGGTTGACGGGGATCGGACACCACGCGGTGAACCTCGAGGGTGGGATGGACGCGTGGGAGGCCGCCGGTCGCCCCGTCGTGACGTGAGGGACGTCACGACTCTTTGCACTCTGTCTACCGGAGTGCAAGAATGCACTTCATGGCGAAGAGTGCAATGTGTGCGCGGTCGAAGCGGCGTGAGCGCACGCTCGCGGCGATCGTGCGACACGCCCGCCAGCTGACCGACGAGCGCGGTCTCGACGGGTTCACGATGGAGGAGCTCGCCGATGCGTGCGGCGTCTCGCGCCGCACCCTGTTCAACTACGTGCCCGGCAAGGTCGACGCCGTCCTCGGTCCCGACGAGGACCTCGACGAGGCGATCGTCGCCACCTTCGTGGCGGGTGGGCCGACCGGCGACCTGCTCGTCGACGTGAAGGAGCTCGTGCGCGCCTCCCTCGAGGCTGAGGTGCCCGATCCGGCCGAGCTGGCCGCGGTGCGCCGGTTGCTGCGCCAGGACTCGCGGCTCATGGAGGCGGTGCACGAGCGCTTCGTCGACCGCACCCGGCTGCTCTCGGAGGCGATCGAGCAGCGCGAGGGCAAGGCGGTCGATCCGCTGGACCTGCGACTCATCGGCACCCTGATCCTCACTTGGTGCGACACCGCCCTCGACGAGTCGCTGGCCGACCCGACGCGGACGGTCGCCCACCACTTCGACCGCGTCTTCGCCGCGACGAGCGCCCTGTTCGGCTCGCGCCGCGCCTGAATCTCCTGCCCACCCCACCGAGAAAGACCTTCATGGCAACCCTGCTCTACCGACTCGGCAAGACCGCCTACCGGCGCTGGCCGATCTTCATCGCCGGCTGGCTCATCGTCCTCATCGGCCTCGGCGCCGTGGCCGGCTACCTGTCCAAGCCGATGTCCAACACCTTCTCGATCCCCGGCATCGCTTCCGTCGAGGCGGCCGAACTGCAGCAGGAGCTCTTCCCCGACGCTGCCGCGGTCGACGCGCCCACGGCGACGATCGTCGTGGCCGCTCCGAAGGGCGAGAAGCTGTCCGCCGAGCCCTACGCGGGCGCCGTGGCCACCCTCGTGTCCGAGATGAACGCCTTGGACGACGTCCAGGACGGGGTCGTCGGCCCGGTCGAGGCCGCCGCGGGACTCCAGGCGCAGGCCGTCGGCGGTGTCGACCAGGCCCAGGAGCAGGCCACCGCGGCCGGCCAGCCGTTCGACCGCGACGCCGCGCTCGCCCAGGCGACCACCCAGATCGACGCGGCCACGCCGCTGTCGAAGGACGGTCGCGTCGGCACGGTCGCCTTCACGTTCGACACCCCCACGGTGCTCGAGGTGACGCCCGAGATGCAGGACGAGGTCATCGAGGTCATCGAGTCGGCGCGTGACACCGGCCTGACCGTCGAGGTCTCCGGCTCGGCCATGCAGGCGATGGAGCCCGAGGGCGCGTCGTCGGAGCTCATCGGCATCGGCCTGGCCCTGGTGATCCTCGCGCTGACGTTCGGCTCGCTGGTGGCCGCCGGCATGCCCATCGTCACGGCGGGCATCGGCGTCGGCATCGGCATCACGGCCATCACGGCGATGACGGCGATCACCGAGGTCCCGTCCAGCACCACGGCGCTGGCCAGCATGCTCGGCCTCGCGGTCGGCATCGACTACGCGCTGTTCATCCTGGCCCGCTACCGCAGCGAGCTGGAGCACACCGACGACCGCCAGGAGGCCATGGGCATCGCCGTCGGCACCGCCGGTTCGGCCGTGGTGTTCGCCGGCCTGACGGTGATCATCGCCCTCGTCGCGCTGAGCGTCGTCGGCATCTCGTTCCTCACGGCCATGGGCCTGGGCGCCGCCGCGACCGTCGCGGTCGCCGTGCTGGTCGCACTCACCCTGCTGCCGGCCATCCTGGGCATGCTGAAGACGAAGTCCTTCGCGCTGACGTTCCGCCGCTACAAGCCGGCGCGCGAGGCCAACGGCCACATCCTCAACAACGGGGTTCGCTGGGCCCGCTTCCTGGGCAAGGCGCCGCTGGCGTGGGTCCTGCTGGTCGTGGTGGCCCTCGGCGCACTGGCGATCCCGGTGAAGAACATGCACCTGGCCCTGCCGACCGACAGCACCGCGGCGGAGGACACCACCGCGCGCAAGGCGTCGGACCTGGTGACCGGGGCGTTCGGCCCCGGCCGGCTCTCGCCCATGCTCCTGGTCGTGGACGCCCGCAAGGTCGACGACCCGCAGGCGCAGCAGGCCGCCTTCCAGGAGATCGCGGCCTGGGCCGGCACCCAGGACGACGTGGCCACCTCGATGGTGGCGGCGCAGTCCGACAAGGGCGCGATGATCCTCATCCAGCCGTCCTCGTCGCCCGAGGACACCGCCACCGAGGACCTGTTGCAGTCGCTGCGTGACGGCGAGCAGGCCATCGAGGAGAAGACGGGCACGTCGGTCGGCGTGACCGGCATGACCGCCATCCAGACCGACGTGTCGAAGAAGCTCGCGGACGCGATGCCGATCTACCTCGCGATCGTCATCGGCCTGGCCTTCGTGCTGCTGGTCATGGTCTTCCGCTCGCTGCTGGTGCCGCTGACCGCGACGCTCGGCTTCCTGCTGTCGGTGATGGCCACGCTCGGCGCGACGGTGGCGATCTTCCAGGAGGGCATGTTCGGGATCTTCCCGGGCCAGCCGATCGTCAGCTTCATCCCGATCTTCCTGATCGGCGTGGTCTTCGGCCTGGCGATGGACTACCAGGTGTTCCTGGTGACCCGGATCCGCGAGGCCCACGTGCACGGCGCCTCGTACCGCGAGGCGGTCGTCGACGGTTTCCGCAACAGCGCCCGCGTGGTGACGGCGGCGGCGCTGATCATGACCTCGGTCTTCGCCGGGTTCATCTTCATCGACGAGCCGATCGTGCAGTCGATGGGCTTCGCGCTCGCGGCCGCGGTGATCTTCGACGCCTTCGTGGTGCGCCTGGTGCTGATCCCCGCGCTGATGTACCTCATGGGCGAGAAGGCCTGGTACCTGCCGAAGTGGCTGGACCGGATCATCCCGAACGTGGACATCGAGGGCGAGAACCTGCACCGTCCGCACCTGGAGCAGCACTACGCCAAGGTGAACGCCTGATCGACCCCCGCACGGGCTGTCCACGGTCTCGACCGTGGGCAGCCCGTCGTCGTCCGCGGGTGGCTCAGCGACCCCACACGCCGGGATCCCCCGGGTAGGACGGAGCGTTGGGCGGCACGACGGCCTGCGGGACCGGCGGCGCCAGGGGCTGCTGGACGGGCGCGGCGGGCGCCGGGCCATCGGAGGCCGGAACGTACGGCGGGGGCGGCACCACCACGTACACCGGCGCGGGGGCCGGGGCCGGCAGCGGCGGGCGGCGGCGCTGGAGTCCGCGGCGCTTCGCCGACCACTCCACGAGCGCCCAGAAGACCAGGCACATGACCGTGGAGGGGACGACCTCGTTCCAGAAGCCGGAGCCCTCGCCGCTGGAGTCGATCACGCCGAGGATGTCGAGTCCCATGAGCACGACGTTGTTGGCCACGTGCAGGGCCACCGCGGCCTCGAGGCCACCGGTGCGGATCGTGAGGACGGCGGCGATGACGCCGAACGCGAAGACCGAGACCAGCCCCCAGAACGAGTAGAGGTGGCCGGCCGCGAACAGCAGGCTGGTGACCAGGACCGGGACCGCCGACCAGCGCGTCCAGGAGCCGATCAGCTGCATCAGCGCGCCGCGGAAGACGTACTCCTCGGCAGCGGCCTGGAACGGCACGATCAGCAGGACGACCGCGAGGGCGGCCAGAGCACGACCGTCGGGCGCCTCGAAGCTGACGGGCTCGTCCCCTGCCACCGCAGCCACCAGCACCGACAGGCCCAGGGCCGCCGCGACGACCGCGAACGCCAGCACGACGCACCGGCCGAGCCACGACCAGCGCAGGCGCCCCTCGACCGAGTGCAGGAACCTGACGTGACGTCGCCACACCCATGCGACCGGCAGCAGGACGCACGGCAGCATCGCCACGATCGTGGCGAGCTCGAAGAGCAGGAGGCCCGGATCGTCCAGAGCGATGTCGTCGCTCATCGTGTCGAGCCACGTGTCGAACGAGGTGCCGGACACCTCGACCACGATCGCCGCGACGATGAACATGGCGATGACGACCATGACGTAGCCGACGATCCCCACGACCGCGGCGACCGGCAGCTTCCAGTGCGCGAAGTCCGGGGACTCGCGGGCCAGTCGGGGATAGGTCGTCGTCGCGGTGCTCACGGCCGCATCCTCACACAAACGAACGACGCCCCCGGCCCGGTGTCCACAGGTTCTGGGACACGGGAGGGGGCGTCGGTACGCGAAAGCGTCAGATCACTTCGCGGCGGCCTTGAGGCGCGAGCCGGCGCTGACCTTCACGCCGAAGCCGGCGGGGATGTCGATGGTCTCGCCCGTGGCGGGGTTGCGGCCCGTGCGAGCGGCGCGAGCGACGCGCTCGACCGAGAGAACACCCGGGATCGAGATCTTCTCGCCCTTGGCGACCGAGTCGATGACGAGCTCGGCGAAGGCGGTGACGAACTCGTCGACGTCCTTCTTGGTGCTGCCGGTCTTGGCGGCCAGCTCGGCCACGAGATCGTTGCGGGAAAGTGCCACGATTCTGCTCCTGAAATGGATGAAATGGGTACTGCGTCAGTCTAGGGATGACGCGGGGGGCTCCGCTGGCCGGGGGCCTCCGGGCGTGTCGCGAGATTTCAGTCCCAATCGGGTGCCGGGAGCTCCGTGAGGGCCTCGATCGCCGCCAGGTAGTCCCCGCGCGGGACCTCGCGCACCCCCAGGGTCGCCAGGTGCTCGGTCTGCCACTGGGTGTCGATGAGCCACTCCGGGAGCACCGACATCCGCTCGACCAGGCCCACCAGCGCCGCCTTCGAGGCGTCGGTGCGGTGGTGGAACATCGATTCGCCGGCGAACAGGGCGCCGATCCCCACCCCGTAGAGCCCGCCGACGAGCCGGCCGCGCTCGTCGCGGGTCTCGATGCTGTGCGCGTGACCCAGCTCGAACAGCCGGATGTAGGCCTTGCGGATCGCGGGGTTGATCCAGGCGCCGGGCCTGCGCGGGTCCGCGCACGCGGCGATCACCGCCTCGAAGTCCTGGTCCACGGTGATCGTGAAGGAGCGCATCGAGCGCCGCAACGAGCGCGAGACGCGCAGGTCACCCGGGGCCAGGACGCCGCGGTCCATCGGCGACCACCAGAGCAGGCGCCGGCGGTCGGGCATCGGGAACGCGCCCTTGCGGTAAGCAGCCAGCAGGGTCGAGGGCTCGAGGTCGGCCCCTGAGGCGATGCAGTCCTCCTCGGGCCACTCCGCTGGCTCGAACGCCCACGGCGAGGGCGGCAGGGGAACCGGTCTCATGCGTCAAGCATGGAGGTCAGGTGGTCGTCGACGGCAGAGCCCCACTCGGCCATCTCGTCCTGGGTGGCCGTCAGCAGGGCCCGGTGCCACGTCACGGCGCGGTTGACGGCGTGGGTGAACCCCGAGGCCCGCCACAACTGCTCGAACTCCGGCGGCTCGACCTCCCACACCTCGCACCACGCGGGCGCGACGTCCTCCCACGCGACCGCGTCCTGCGACCTCACGACGCCGTAAGGGACCGAGAGCAGCTCGACGGCGTGGGCCCACATGCCGTCGCCGAGGTCGAAGAACGCGACGTGGTCGCCCGAGCCGTGCAGGTTCCACGGGTGCAGGTCGCCGTGCTGCCACGTGGAGGGGACGGCCGACTCGGCGAGCACGGCGCAGGCGTCGACGAGCTCGGACCTGCGCGCGCGGAGCTCCTCGATCCGCTCCGGCGAGACACGGCCGCCGTGGTCGGCGGGAGACTGCTCGTGGATCTCGAGCAGCCGGTCGAACCGCGCGACGACCGTCTCGGGACCCGCGTCGGGCAGGCCCGTGGCGAGCAGCTCCTCGCGATGGCCGACCAGGGCGCGCTGCACCCGGGCCGCCTGCGCCACCGCACGGCTCCAGTCCCGGGCCGTGGGCGTGCGCTGGTCGCCCACGGTGGGGCCGTGATCGAGCGTGAGCATCCAGCCGCGTTCGCCGTCCGCGGCCAGGGGCTCCTGCACCGCACCGGGGACGAGGCGCGCCATCACCTGCTGCAGGGGCGGCTCGAACGCCATCGCCGGACAGGTGGCCTTGAACCAGATCCGCCCCGCGTCGGTGGGGACGATCAGCTGGGTCGACCACGGCCGGATGCGGGGCTGCTCGATCTCGCCGGTCACCGCGATCGCGTGCTCGGCCAGCGCCGCGGTCAGCCACTCCTCCGCGAGGGCGCGCCACTGGGGTGTCGCCACCTGTGTCGAGAACGGCTCCTGCGCCATGGCGCAACCCTAGGGTGCGGGCGTGGTGACGGCGAGCGAGCGGATTCCCGCACGCTTCCTATGCTTGCCGCATGGGAATGAAGGACCGCATCGCCAAGGAGGCCGGCACTCGTGTCGTGCCCAACGTGGCCTCCGGGTACGTCCGCACGGTCCTCGACAGGGCCATCGACGGCGTCGGCCCGCTGCGGTCGGTGGTCGAGACGGCCGGGGCGAAGCTCGCGGCGCACGGTGGCGACGTCGAGAAGGCGGTCGCCGCGCTGGTCCGATCCCACACGAGCCTCGCGGGGGCGCAGGGCTTCGTCACCAACCTGGGCGGGATCGCCCTGGCACCCGTGAGCGTGCCGGCGAACGTCGTGGGCGTGACGCTCGTGCAGTGCCACCTCGTGGCGAGCATCGCCCACCTGCGCGGCTACGACATCGAGGACCCGCGCGTGCGCAACGCCGTGCTCGCGGTGATGCTCGGCGAGGACACCGTGAAGGACATGATCAGGAAGCGGACGCTGCCGTCCTCGCCGATGGCGCTGGCGACGTCACCGATGCACGATCCGATCCTCGACGACCGGATCGCCAAGGAGGTCACGGGCGAGCTCGTCGGCCGCACCATCGGTCGCCGTGCCCTGATGCTCGCCGGCAAGAAGATCCCGTTGCTCGGTGGTGCCGTCGGCGCGACCGCCGACGGCTTCGGCACGTGGCAGGTCGGCCGCTACGCCCAGAACGAGCTCAAGGACCGTCGCCTCCGCAAGCGCTGACGGCCGTCCCGCGCCCCCTCTCTCCACTTTTGGACACGGATTCACCTCGGAACGCTCCAACGGCGTGAATTCGTTTCCAAAAGTGGAACGAGGGGGGCGGGGTCCGAGGGTCAGGTCAGGGCGCGAACGACCGCGGAGGGGCTCTCGCGGCCCAGCACCTGCGCCATCGTCACGCTGGCGCGCACCAGCGCCGGCAGGTCGACGCCGTGCTCGATGCCCAGGCCCGTGAGCATCCACACGAGGTCCTCGGTGGCCAGGTTTCCCGTGGCGCTCTCGGCGTAGGGGCAACCACCGAGGCCTCCGGCCGACGCGTCGAAGGTCGTGATCCCGCAGCGCAGTGCCGCCAGCGCGTTCGCGAGCGCCTGGCCGTACGTGTCGTGGAAGTGCATCGCGAGGCGGTCGGCCGTCACCCCCGCCTCGGCGAAGTCCGCCACCAGTCGCGCCACGTGCGCCGCCGTGCCGACACCGATCGTGTCGCCGATCGACAGCTGGGTCGCGCCGAGGTCGAGCAGGCGCGTGCCGACCCGCACGACCTGAGCCGGATCGACGGGCCCCTCCCACGGGTCGCCGAAGCACATCGAGACGTAGGCGCGGACGTCCACGCCCGCCTCGAGCGCGCGGGTGACGACGGGCTCGAACATGGCGAACTGACCCTCGACCGAGCTGTTGAGGTTCTTCTGCGCGAACGTCTCGGTGGCGCTGGCGAAGATCGCGATGTGCCGGACACCGGCCTCCAGGGCGCGATCGAGACCTCGCTCGTTCGGCACGAGGACGGGCAGCGGGGTGGCGCCGTCCATCGGCAGTCGCGCCACGACCTCACCCGCGTCGGCGAGCTGCGGGACCCACTTCGGGTGGACGAAGCTGGTGGCCTCGACCACCGGCAGGCCGGCCGCGATGAGGTCGCGGATGAACGCGACCTTGGCGTCCACGGGGACGATGCCGGCCTCGTTCTGCAGCCCGTCGCGCGGACCGACCTCGTAGATCGTGACGCGCTCGGGCAGCCCCGGATCGCGCTCGACCATCGGCAGTGCGTCCATCAGTCCTCCTGAGCCTCGACGTGGAACAGCAGGTCCCCCATCTTCACCTGACGGCCGACCGTCGCGGCCACCTCCGTGACCACACCGTCGTGCGCGGCCGTGAGCGCCAGCTCCATCTTCATCGCCTCGACCGCACCGAGCCGCTGCCCGGCCTCGACCCGCTGGCCCTGCTCGACCTCGACGGCGATCACGGTGCCGGGCATGGGCGCCGTGACCTCGGCGTCGCCGGCGTGGACGGCCCGCGGGCGACGCGTGCCGTCGGGTCGTTCGAAGACGTGGGTCTCGCCCCGGACGGCGACCCACGCGCGGGCACCGTCGGTGGTGGCGGGCAGGACGTGGTCCGACCAGGCGGTGACCTCGTGGCGCTCGCCCTCCTCGTCGACCACGGGCATCAGCAGGGGCGCCGGGGGGCCGGCGAGACGCCAGCCGTCGCCGGGCCGTGGCCACAGCAGGCGCGCGGCGCAGGCCGCCGCCTCCTCGGACACGACCGGGAGCGACAGCAGCTCCTCGGGCGCCGTGTCGAGCCAGCCGGTGTCCATCTCGGCGGCGCGGAACGTCGCGGAGTCCACCACGCGGCGCAGGAACCCGACGTTCGAGCGGATGCCGAAGACGGCGGTCATGTCCAGTGCCTCGACCATGGCGTCGACGGCCTCGTCGCGGTCGTCGCCCGTGGTGACGAGCTTGGCGATCATCGGGTCGAAGGCGGCGCTCACGACGGCCCCGTCGAAGTCCTCGATGACCGACTCCACCCGCGCCCCCGGCCACCAGACCTCGTGGATCCGCCCGGCCTGGGGCAGGAAGCCCGCGTAGGGGTCCTCGGCGTAGACGCGCACCTCGACCGCGTGGCCGTGCTCGGTGATCTCGTCCTGGGCGAGCGGGAGCGGATCGCCGGCCGCGACCGCCAGCTGCCAGTGCACGAGGTCGATCCCGGTGACCTCCTCGGTCACGGGGTGCTCCACCTGCAGGCGCGTGTTCATCTCGAGGAAGTACGCCTCGTCGCCGTGCACGAGGTACTCCACCGTGCCGGCGTTGACGTAGCCGACCTCGCGGCACAGGGCGACCGCGGCGGAGCGGATCCGCTCGCGCACGGCAGGGTCCAGACCCGGCGCGGGCGCCTCCTCCACGACCTTCTGGTGACGGCGCTGCACGGAGCAGTCGCGGTCGAGCAGGTGCACCACGTGGCCGTGGCGGTCGCCGAAGACCTGCACCTCCACGTGGCGGCCACCCTCGACGTACCGCTCGATCAGGAGCGTGTCGTCGTCGAACGCGGCGCGCGCCTCGCGAGCGGCGGTGGCGAGGGCGTGGCCGAGGTCCTGGGGGTCGCGCACGACGTGCATGCCCTTGCCACCACCGCCGGCGGCGGCCTTCACGAGCACGGGATAGGCGTCGGCGGGAACGGCGTCCGGCTCGTAGCGCGGCATGACCGGCACCCCAGCCCGTTCGGCGACCTCGCGCGCCCGGTCCTTGCGGCCCATCAGCTCGATGACGTCGGCGTCCGGGCCGACGAAGACGAGCCCGGCCTCGGTGACGGCGCGGGCGAAGGCGGCGTTCTCGGACAGGAAGCCGTAGCCCGGGTGGATCGCGTCGGCGCCCGACGCCCGCGCGGCGGCGAGGACGGCGTCCGCGTCGAGGTAGGTCTCGGCCGGGGTGTTGCCCGGCAGGTGGACGGCGGTGTCGGCCTCGCGGACGTAGGGCAGCGCGGCGTCGGCGTCCGAGTGGATCGCCACCGTCGAGATGCCGAGCGAGCGGCAGGTCCGGAAGACGCGCGAGGCGATCTCGGCGCGGTTCGCGACCAGCAGGCGGATGATCGGTCGAGTCATGGCCGGAACACCCCGAAGCGATCGGTGCCGGCGTACGGCTTGTTCTCGATCACCGAGAGGCAGATGCCGAGGATCGTGCGGGTGTCGCGCGGGTCGATCACGCCGTCGTCGTAGAGCATCCCGGAGAGGAAGAACGGCAGCGACTGCTCCTCGATCTGCGCTTCGACGACCTCCTTGATTCCCTTGAAGCCCTCAGCGTCGAAGACGTCGCCCTTCGACTCCGCG
>JBEVDF010000348.1:0-4455 GCA_040514145.1 Aeromicrobium sp. | reverse complement strand
GAGTCAACGGCACCGGCAAGACCACGACGGTCGGCAAGCTGGCCCGCGTGCTCGTCGCCGAGGACAAGGACGTCGTGCTCGGCGCGGCCGACACCTTCCGCGCGGCCGCGGCCGACCAGCTCGAGACCTGGGGCGCCCGCGTCGGAGTGCCCACCGTGCGCTCGGACCGCGACGGGGCCGACCCCGCGGCGGTGGCGTTCGACGCCGTCAAGGCGGGCGCCGAGCTCGAGGCCGACGTCGTGCTGATCGACACCGCGGGGCGCCTGCACAACAAGGTCGGCCTGATGGACGAGCTGCGCAAGGTCAAGCGGGTCATCGAGAAGCAGAGCCCGATCGACGAGGTGCTGCTCGTCCTGGACGCCACGACGGGTCAGAACGGCCTCCAGCAGGCCAAGGTCTTCGCCGAGGCGGTCGACGTCACCGGCATCGTGCTGACCAAGCTCGACGGCACCGCCAAGGGTGGCATCGTCATCGCCGTCCAGCGCGAGCTGGGCGTGCCGGTCAAGTACGTCGGCCTGGGCGAGGGCCCCGACGACCTCGCGCCGTTCGACCCGGCGGACTTCGTCGACGCGCTGCTCGGCTGAGGGTGCGAAACCTGCCCGAAACATGCGGGTGATGTTGAAACGAAGATGACACGTCCGGGGGCGGCTCGCCGAAACCGGCGACCGCCACAGTAGCGGTCATGGATGGTTACTACGCCTGGATGCTCATGGCCACCGCCATGGTGCTCTTCATGACCGTGCCCGCGCTCGCCCTGTTCTACGGCGGCATGACCCGCGCCCGGTCGGTGCTGAACATGATGATGATGTCCTACGCGGCCGTTGCCGTCGTCGGACTCGTCTACGTGCTCTGGGGCTGGTCGATGTCGTTCGGCAGCTCCCTCGCCGGCGGCTTCTTCGCCAGCCCCTTCGAGCTCTTCGGCCTCGACGGCGTCTCGTGGGACGGCTACATCGGGGTCGCGTTCCAGATGACCTTCGCGATCATCACCGCCGCCCTGATCTCCGGCGCCATTGCCGACCGCGTGAAGTTCTCGGCGTGGCTGGTCTTCCTGCCGCTGTGGGTCACGTTCTCGTACTTCCCGCTCGCGCACATGGTGTGGGGCGGCGGCTTCATCCACGACCACTTCCCGGCCCAGGACTACGCCGGCGGCACGGTCGTGCACATCAACGCCGGTCTCGCGGGCGGCATCCTGGCACTGATCATCGGCAGGCGGATCGGGTGGCCGCGTGAGCAGATGCGCCCGCACAACCTGCCGCTGACGATGATGGGCGCCGCCCTCCTGTGGTTCGGCTGGTACGGCTTCAACGTCGGCTCGATCGTCTTCACCGACGGCGGTACCGAGGAGGAGCACATCGCCCAGTTCATGTCCGAGACGGGCGTGACCTTCATGAACACCACCGTCGCCACGATGGCCGCGATCCTGACCTGGCTGGCCGTGGAGAAGATCCTGCACGGCAAGGCCACCTCGCTGGGCGCCGCGTCGGGCATCGTCGCCGGCCTGGTGGCGATCACGCCGGCCGCCGGTGCGGTGAGCATCGTGGGCGCCATCGCCATCGGCGCCGTCTCCGGTGCCCTGTGCGCCTGGGCCGTGGGCCTGAAGTTCAAGTTCGGCCTCGACGACTCGCTCGACGTGGTGGGCGTCCACCTCGTCGGCGGCCTCGTGGGCACGCTGCTCATCGGCCTGCTCTCGACCGCAGACGCCCCCGGCGGCATCGACGGCCTCTTCTACGGCGGCGGACTGGAATCGCTGTTCAACCAGTTCATGGCCGTCGTGGTCGCGGTCGTGTGGACCGGCGTGTTCACCACGCTCATCGCCCTGGCCATCAAGCAGACCATCGGCTGGCGCGTCGACGACGAGGACGAGGCCACCACCGGGATCGACTTCGCCCAGCACGGAGAATCGGCCTACGACATCGCCGGGTCCACCGGATCCAGCTTCTGAGAACGGAGAATGATCGTATGAAGCTCGTGACCGCGGTGATCAAGCCGCACAAGTGGGAAGAAGTCCGCGAGGCGCTCGCCGCCTCCGGCGTCGCCGGCATGACCGTCACCGAGGCCAGCGGCTACGGCCAGCAGAAGGGCCACACCGAGGTCTACCGGGGCGCCGAGTACGACGTCTCGCTCGTGCCGAAGATCCGCCTCGAGGTGGTCGTGGACGACGCCGACGTCGAGGGCGTGGTCGCCACGATCACGTCCGCGGCCCAGACGGGCAAGATCGGTGACGGCAAGGTGTGGGTCATGCCGGTCGAGTCGGTGGTCCGGGTCCGCACCGGCGAGACGGACGAAGCGGCGCTCTGAACGAGGCGCTCGACCAGGCCCGCCGGGGCCGGGCGGACGCGATGGACCGGCTGTTGCGCGAGGCCTTCGCGACGGTGGCCGGGGACATCGAGACCGGCCTGGCCCTGGCGGCCATCGGCGGTTACGGGCGGGCCCAGCTCTCCCCGCACAGCGACGTCGACGTGGTCCTGGTCCACGCCGACCACCTCGACCCGGCCGAGGTCGACGCCCGTGCCGCGGCCCTGTGGGACCGGCTGTGGGACCAGAAGATCCCGCTGGACCAGTCCGTCCGGTCGGTGAGCGAGATGGAGCAGCTGGCCGCAACCGACCACCGGGTCGCGATCGGTGTCGTCGACGCGCGTTGCGTGGCCGGCGACGCGGGCGCGGTCGTGGCGATGCGCTCCACCGTGATGGCGGGATGGCGCCGTGAGGCCCGCGCCCGCCTCATGCAGACGCGCCAGGACCATGAGGTTCGGGTGGAGCGCTCGGGACAGCTGGCGTACGAGGCGGTGCCCGACCTCAAGAACTCCGGGGGTGGCCTCCGCGACGCCGTGCTCCTGCGGGCGATCGCCGCGACGTGGCTGGTCGACGTCCCTGCGCGGGCGGTGGCTCAGCTGACGTCCGAGCTGCTCGACGTGCGCGACCTGCTGCACGAGGTGGCCGGTCGCCGCACCGACAAGCTGGTGCCCGAGCTGGTGCCGGACATCGCCGCGCAACTGGGCCTGTCACCGGCCGATCTGGACGTGCACGTGCGCGACGTCGGCCGGCGCCTCGACCACCTCACGGCCCGGGCGTGGCGACGACTCGACGACCTCGCGCGCAGCCCGTACCGCGCGATCGGCCCGCGCGGCCCGATCATCGAGAAGGTCGTCCCCGGCGTCGGCGTCCTCGACACCGAGGTCGTCCTCACGGCGGACGCCGCGCCCGCGACGGATCCCGAGCTGTTGTTCCGCGCCGCCGCCGTGGCCGCGCGGCGCAACCTCCCGATCAACCAGGCCTCCCTCGACCGACTCACGCGTGACGTCCGGTGGCCGGACGCCCCGATGCCCGAGTCCACGCACCGCTGGCTGGTCGACCTGCTCTCGTCGGGCCGTCGGCTCGTTCCCGTGTGGCTCCAGCTGGACTTCGCGGGGCTGATCGACCCGTTCTTCCCCGAGTGGGCGGGGATCCGGCTGCGCGGCTCGTCGTCCCCGATCCACCGGTTCACGGTCGACCGGCACAGTCTCGAGGCGGTGGTGAACGCCGACGAGCTCAACCGCGAGGTGGATCGCCCCGACCTGCTCGCCGCCGCGTGCCTGCTGCACGACATCGGCAAGGGGGTGCGCGGCGACCACAGCGAGGTCGGCGAGCCGATGGCCGCCGCGATCGCGCGGCGGTGGGGCTTCGACGAGAAGGACGCCACGACGATCGGCTGGCTCGCGCGACGCCACCTGCTGCTGCCGACCATCGCCACCCGCCGCGACATCGAGGACCCGGTCACCGCCTCGAACGTCGCGGAGTTCATCCCCGACGAGGCCGCGCTCGACCTGCTGTCCGCCCTCACCGCCTGCGACGCGCGTGCCACGAGCGCCGCGGCCTGGAGCGATTGGCGGCGCAGCCTCGTGGAGGGCCTCGTGCACAAGGTGCGTGACCGCCTCCGCGGCACGGCGGCACCGGTGTCGGAGTACGCGGGCTGGCCCTCCCGCGTTCCCCTGCCCGACCTCGATCGGGAGGCGGTGGGGGAGTTCACCCTCGCCGTCGAGCCCCACCACGACGGCTCGCTGCTGACGATCGCCGTGCCCGACCGTCAGGGCATCCTGGCCGACCTGGCCGGCGGGCTCACGGTGGCCGGACTGAACATCCGGTCCTGCCGCACCATCACGGTGGACGACGTGGCGGCGACGCTGTGGGAGGCCCCCCGCCCCGGCGTCGACGCCGCCGCCCTGGCCGAGCGCATCCGCCCGGTCCTCGAGGGAAGGATGGACCTTGCCCAGCGCCTGGCCTACCGGCTCGAGCGCGACGAGTACGAGCCGCGCGTGAACGTCCTCGACGCGCTCGAGCAGACCGCGACCCTGCTGCAGGTGCGCACCCTCGACCGGCGCGGCCTGATGTGGACGGTGTGCCACACGATCTCCGCGATGGGCCATCACATCCGCTCGGTGCACCTGTCCACGTACGGCGACGAGGCCCGCGACGTGT
>JBEVDF010000292.1:0-4875 GCA_040514145.1 Aeromicrobium sp. | reverse complement strand
ACGTAGTCCATGCGGGTGCAGAAGGTCACGCCCTGGGTCCAGGTGCGGAACTCCATGTTCTTCTCGATGCCGGTGTGCAGGTAGCCGATGCCGGCGCGGGCGTCGTGCACCTGCTCGCCGTCGATCTCGAGGATCAGGCGCAGCACGCCGTGCGTGGACGGGTGCTGCGGGCCCATGTTGATGACGAGCCGGTCGCCCTCGAGCGCATCGGTCTCGATCGTGTCCCAGTCGCCGCCGGTGACGTTGAAGACCGGGCCGGAGGTGGACTCCGAGGTGCCCGCGTACGGGTCGGTGGTGACCATCAGGAGTAGCTCCTTCGGTTGTCAGGCGCGGGGATGAACCCGCCCTTGAACTCCACGTCGATGCCGCCGAGCCCCGCGAGCGGAGCGAGCACGTTGATGGAGCGTCCCGGGGCTACCCGCTGGGCGGCTCTCATGAGTAGCTCCTTCGGTTGTCAGGCGCGGGGATGAACCCGCCCTTGAACTCCACGTCGATGCCGCCGAGCGGGTAGTCCTTGCGCTGCGGGTGGCCGGGCCAGTCGTCGGGCATGAGGATGCGGGTCAGGTGCGGGTGACCGTCGAACTGGAGCCCGAACATGTCCCACACCTCGCGCTCGTGCCAGTCGGCCGTGGGGTAGACGCCCACGACGCTCGGCACGTGCGGGTCCTCGTCGGGGCACGTGACCTCGAGGCGGATCCGGCGGTTGTGGGTCATCGAGACCAGGTGGTAGACCGCGTGCAGCTCGCGACCGGTCTCGCTGGGGTAGTGCACCCCGCTGACACCGCTGAAGAGCTCGAACCGCAGCCCGGCGTCGTCGCGCAGGTGCTGGGCCGCCGGCAGCAGCTTCTCGCGGCGGATGAAGAAGGTGATCTCGCCGCGGTCGACGACGACCTTCTCGATCGCGTCGGAGAGGCCTTCGCCGCCGGCGAGCCGCTCGGCGACCTCGTCGAACCAGCCGCCGTAGGGCGGGACCGAGGCGCCGGGCATGACCACCGGGCGGCGCAGTCCGCCGAAGCCGCTGGTGTCACCGGTGCCGCTGACACCGAAGGATCCCTCGCGGACCTCGATGACCTCGAGCTCGGTGGCCTCGCTCTTCTGCAGCTCGGCCCGCGTCTCGTGGGACGCGTCCTGCGTCTCGTCGCTCATCGCGGCACCACCTGAAGAAGGACACGGTAGGTCGGTGCCGCGATTCGGGGCACCGAATGGTTCACTCGCTGGCGCTCGCTCATCGAAGAAGCCCCGTCTGCGCGGAGGTGGGCAGGGCGGCCAGTGCGGCGGCCTCCTGCTCACGGATCTCGGCGTTGCGGTCGGCGCCCAGCTGCGTGGCCTGGATCGAGTCGCGCAGCTTGAAGATCGCGTCGATCAGCATCTCGGGGCGCGGCGGGCAGCCCGGCAGGTACATGTCGACCGGCACGATGTGGTCGACGCCCTGGACGATCGCGTAGTTGTTGAACATGCCGCCCGAGCTGGCGCAGACGCCCATCGCGAGCACCCACTTGGGGCCGGGCATCTGGTCGTAGATCTGGCGCAGGACGGGAGCCATCTTCTGGCTGACGCGGCCGGCGACGATCATCAGGTCGGCCTGGCGCGGCGACGGGCGGAACACCTCCATGCCGAACCGGCCGGAGTCGTAGCGCGGGGCGCCGAACGTCATCATCTCGATGGCGCAGCAGGCCAGGCCGAACGTGGCCGGCCAGAAGGACGCCTTGCGGAAGTAGCCGGCCAGGCCCTCGACGGTCGAGAGCAGGACGCCACTGGGGAGTTTTTCCTCGAGGCCCATCAGGTCCAGTCCATTCCCCCGCGACGCCATTCATAGACGTACGCGATCGTGATGTTGAGCAGGAAGAGCATGACGGCGAAGAACGCGAACCAGCTCAGCTCGTCGAAGACGACGGCGAACGGGTACAGGAACACGATCTCGATGTCGAAGACGATGAACATCATCGCCGTGAAGAAGTATTTGACGGAGACCTTGCCGCCGCCCTCGGGCAGCGGGCTGGGCTCGATGCCCGACTCGTAGCGGTCCATCTTGGCCCGGTTGTACCGGGCGGGTCCGGTGAACGGGGCGATGCCGACGCTGAACAGCGCGAACGCGAACGCGAGTCCGCCCAGCACCAAGATCGGGATGTACTCGTTCACGGCACCTCCAGTCACCCTCGGACGATCACCCTCGGACGAACCTTGTGAAGATCTTCACAGGCTCGATGAGATCACTCTAGTAACTCCGCGGACCATGAGTGTGACTTAGGTGACACTTAGGTGTGACTCACGCCTCACTCAGGGCGCACGGCGTGGTGCACGGCGACGATCCCGCCGGACAGGTTCTGCCACGTGACGGGGCCCCAGCCGGCCTCGGCCATGCGGATCGCGAGGCCGCGCTGGTCGGGCCACGACCGGATCGACTCGGCGAGGTAGACGTAGGACTCCGGGTTCGACGAGACGCGGCGCGCGATCGTGGGCAGCGCCCGCATCAGGTAGTTGGAGTACACCGTCTCGAAGGGCTTCCACGTGGGCGTGGAGAACTCGCACACGACGATCCGGCCACCGGGGCGGGTGACGCGGAGCATCTCGCGCAGGCCCTGCAGCGGGTCGTGGATGTTGCGCAGGCCGAAGGAGATGGTGACGGCGTCGAACACGCCGTCGGCGAAGGGCAGCGCCATGCCGTCGCCCGCCGTGAAGTCCAGGCCCGGGTACTGCTGCTTGCCGACCTCGAGCATGCCGATCGAGAAGTCGCACGGGACGACGTGGGCGCCCGCCTCGGCGAACGGCGCGCTGGACGTTCCGGTGCCGGCCGCGAGGTCGAGGATCCGCTCACCGCGCTGCGGGTCGACGGTGGCGACGACCTTGGTGCGCCAGCGACGGTCCTGACCGAGGGAGAGGACGTCGTTCGTGAGGTCGTACCGCGCCGCGACCGTGTCGAACATGCGCGCGACGTCGCGGGGATCCTTGTCCAGCCCTGCTCTCATGGCGCCACCTTCTCACGCTCGCCCTCACCGCCCCCACCTCCGGGCCGATCCGCCGGTCCACCACGTGCCTTCTCGCGCCGCTAGTAAGGTGGAGCGGGTGAGCACGCTGGCGACCGACGGACGGGCCGAACCGCTCGTCGCACGGTCCCGCGAGATCGCCGACCCGGGCGAGCTGCTCGCCCTCCTGCCCTCCTCCCCCGACGCCCTGGCCTGGGTGCACGGCGGCGACGGCATCGTCGGCTGGGGCCGCGCGGCGTCGTTCGCGCCCGACGGTGACGACCGCTTCGACGCCGCCGACGACTGGTGGGCCGAGGTCGTCGATGCCTCGGTGGTCCGCGACGAGGTCGAGCTGCCCGGCAGCGGCCTCGTGGCCTTCGGCAGCTTCACGTTCGCCGACCGCCCCGGCTCGCTGCTCACCGTGCCCGAGATCGTCGTCGGCCGCCGCGACGGCCGCTGCTGGGTCACCACGATCGGCAGCTCCCTCGGACCTGCTCCCGAGCTCACCGGCTCCACCCCGCGCGATCCCGCCGGCGTCCGCTTCGCCGACGACCCCGCCCGCCGCGAGGCGTGGTCGGCCACCGTCGAGAAGGCCGTGCGGCGCATCCAGGCCGACGAGCTCGACAAGGTGGTCCTGGCCCGCTCGGTCGACGCGCACTTCGACGAGCCCCTCGACGTGCGTTCGCCGCTCGGCCGGCTCGCCTCGACGTACCCCAGCTGCTGGACCTTCCACGTCGACGGCTTCTTCGGCTCCACGCCCGAGATGCTCGTCCGCCTGCAGGGCGGCCTGGTCACCTCGCGCGTGCTCGCCGGCACGATCCGCCGCACCGGCGACGATGCGCGCGACCTCGGCCTGGCCGCGTCCCTCGCCCGGTCCAGCAAGGACCTCGAGGAGCACGAGTACGCCGTGCGCTCGGTGGCCGACGCGCTCGCTCCCCACTGCACCGGCATGAACGTGCCCGAGTCGCCGTTCGTGCTGCACCTGCCCAACGTCATGCACCTGGCCACCGACGTCACGGGCGTCCTGCGCGACGACTCCGGCGTCCTCTCGCTGGTGGCGTCGCTGCACCCGTCGGCGGCCGTGGGCGGCACGCCGACCGCCGACGCCGTACGGGTCATCGCCGAGGTCGAGCGACTCGCCCGCGGCCGCTATGCCGGGCCCGTCGGCTGGATCGGCGCCTCGGGCGACGGCGAGTGGGGCATCGGCCTGCGCTCGGCGCAGCTGCGCGCCGACGGCCGCAGCGCCCGCCTCTTCGCCGGCTGCGGCATCGTCGCCGACTCCTCCCCCGCCGACGAGCTCGCCGAGGCCGACGCGAAGCTCATCCCCGTCCGCGACGCCCTGCACTGACGGCTTCGTCCGTGCGGGCGGCTAGCGTCGCCCCATGCGGATCGACGTGGCCGAGCGGCGCCGGCGGCTCGGAGTCAGGCACGCGCTCGCGTCTCCGGTGGCCAGCGCCGAGGACGTCGCGGCGTCCGTGGCCGCGCTGCACAGCACCGATCCGGCCTCGATGGTGCTGTCGGTCCTGGCCCGACTCGCCGATCCCGAGGTAGCCGAGGTCGAGCGGGCGCTCTACGCCGACCGGTCGCTCGTCCGGGTGCTGGCGATGCGGCGCACCGTGTTCGCCGTTCCCGCACAGGACTGCGGCGCGTATCTCGCCTCGGTCCAGCACTCCGTGGCCGGGCCCGAGTACCGCAAGCTCCGCGGGATGATCGCCGACTCGGGCATCGACGAGCCCGACGCGTGGCTCGCCTCCACACACGCTGCGGCGCTGGCCGCGTTCGACCGGCTGGAGGAGTTCAGCAGCGCCGAGCTGGCCGCCGCCGACCCCCTGCTGGCCACCCGGATCGAGGTCGGCGCCGGCACGAAGTACGCCACCTCGCAGTCCATCGCCAGCCGCCTGCTCACGGTCAT
>JBEVDF010000233.1:0-2630 GCA_040514145.1 Aeromicrobium sp. | reverse complement strand
TAGCTGGCGTCGCGCTCCGACGCCAGGAACACGAACGCCGGCGCCACCTCGGCCGGCTGACCCGCACGCCCCAGCGGGGTGTCCGAGCCGAACTTCCGGATCTTCTCCACGGGCTGCGTGGCCGGCTGAAGCGGGGTCCAGATCGGACCCGGCGCCACCGCGTTCACGCGGATGCCCCGAGGACCGAGCTCGGCGGCCAGGTTCACCGTGAGGTTGTTGATCGCGGCCTTCGTGGACGCGTAGTCCAGCAGGCTCGTCGACGGCTCGTAGGCCTGGATCGACGTGTTGTTGATGATCGCCGCGCCCCGGCCCAGGTGGGCCAGCGAGGCGCGCGTCAGCCACAGCAGGGCCAGCACGTTGGTGGTGTACGTCCGCTCCAGCCGCTCGTCGTCCATCTGCTCGAGACCCTTGTCGCGCGCCATCTGGTAGCCGGCGTTGTTGACCAGGATGTCGAGCCCGCCGAGGCCGTCGTGCGCGTGGGCCACGACGCGGTCGCACGTCGCGCTGTCGCGCAGGTCGGCCTCGATGGCCAGGCTCGTGCGGCCGGCCTCCTCGATGAGGCGCGAGGTCTCGCGGGCGTCCTCGACCTCCTCGGCCATGTACGTGAACGCCACGTCGGCGCCCTCACGGGCGTAGGCGATCGCGACGGCGCGGCCGATGCCGGAGTCGCCGCCGGTGATGAGCGCCTTGCGGCCCTCGAGCCGGCCGGTGCCGACGTAGCTCTCCTCGCCGTGATCCGGTCGGGGCTCCATCGGCTCGGTCAGTCCCGGGGGTTCCTGCTGCTGCGCCGGGAATCCTTCCTGGTCTTCACTCATGGGAGTCTCCTTCGTCGTCGAACGGGGTCCTGATCGCCTGATGGGTCGCGTCGCACCAGGGCAGCGATGCGGACTTGCCGCACCGGCACACGGCACTGACGGGTCTCTCGGTCCGGTGCACCTCGCCGTCGGGAGCGCGGACGCCGATGTCGCCGCGGATGAGCAGCGGGCCGTTCGGGCACACGGTGAGGTCGACGCGGCGCGACATCAGAGCCCCCACCGATCGAACATGGCCTCGGCGAAGCGGCTCTCCTGGTCCAGGCAGGTGAAGACGCCGAACGCGACGTCCTCGGCCAGGTGGGGCTCGGCCTCGACGAGGGCGCCGGCGATGAACCGGGCCGCGGTCTGCTCGTGCACGGCGTCGGCCTCGACGTGCTCGTCGTAGTAGGCGGCCACCTCCTCGGGGAAGCCGAGTCGCCGCAGTCCGCGCGCCATGCGGCGCGACGGTCCGGAGCTGGACGCCTCGAACGCCACGAGATGGCCCACGGCCGCACCCCGGAGCCGGCGCTGCAGGCCGAACATCGTCAGCGTCACGTTCATCTCGAGCACCTCGACGGGCACGTCGTCGATCGCGGCGCCTTCGCGGGCGTCGAGGCCCATCGCGCGCATGCCCTCGGCGAACAGGTGCGCGTGGAGGCGCTCGGGCCGGCCGCCGCCGTACTCGTCGTACTGCAGCTCGGCCAGCGCCGCGCGGGATTGCGCGGGCAGCCGCGGCACGGTCCACGCGGTCGGATCGGCCTCCTTGAGGTGGTAGATCGAGCGGAACCACAGCAGCTCGCGGACCTGCTCGGCCGTGGCGGAGCGCTGGACGTGCGCCGCCAGCGAGCGACCCTCGTCGGCCCGCACGAACTCCAGCAGCACGTCGGGGTCGGCGGACTCGGGCAGGTTCCCGACCGCGCGCTCGCGCAGCCGTGCCTCCAGGTCGCGCTCCACGCGCATCCGCACCGCGATGAGCTCGGGGGTCCACTCCTTGTCCTGCGCCTCGGCGAACCCGCGGTGATGCAGCTCGTGGGCGATCCAGGCCGTCAGGAGGCCGTCCTCGTCGCTGGACGGGCTCACCCGCGGCACGCGGTCCCACGGCAACGCCCCGGTGAGCGCGGCCACGGTGGCGGCGCTCAGGTCGCCGCGCGGCTGGGGCAGGGTCGAGGTGGTGGAACCACTCCCGGTGATCACGGCTGATGGCATCCGCGGTCCTTTCGATCGAGACAGAAGTCACCGGAGAGGTACCCCCGGGGATGCGGCTCATGCGTCGCTCGCGTGGCCATCGTGCCCCGATGCATGGACGGCCGCGAGTCGGGTACGTCACCGATGTCCGACGTATCGAGGAGGATCACCATGACCACACCGCACCCCGAGGACCCCGCCGAGGGCCCCGACACCGCCCCCGCCACCGAGCCCTCCCAGCCGACTGAGCCCGACGATCCCGACACGACCGAGCCGAGCGGCGCGCCCGACGAGAGCCTCGTCGTCACCGATCCCGCCGCTCCCGCGTCTCGGGTCTGAGCCGCCGATGACTGACGACAACCGACCCCTGTGGCTGGTGCCCGCCGAGGTCGCGGGCGACGACGCTCTGCCCGAGACCTGTGACGACCTCGTGATCGGGGCGGGCGTCGTCGGCCTGACCACGGCGGTCCTGCTGGCCCGGGCCGGCCGCAGCGTGTGCGTCGTCGAGGCGCGGTACGTCGGCGCCGGCTCCACCGGGCACAGCTCGGCGAAGGTCTCACTCCTGCAGGGCACGCGCCTGTCCACGCTGCTCGAGAACCACTCGCGCGACGTGGTGCAGGCCTACGTCAACATGAACCGCGCCG
Source organism: Aeromicrobium sp. (assembly GCA_040514145.1). GTDB lineage: Bacteria > Actinomycetota > Actinomycetes > Propionibacteriales > Nocardioidaceae > Aeromicrobium. The sequence goes on along the minus strand of JBEVDF010000233.1, from coordinate 7 downwards.
GCTTCGA
>JBEVDF010000232.1:0-7507 GCA_040514145.1 Aeromicrobium sp. | reverse complement strand
AGGGCGACCTCGAGGTGCCCCGGGACACCCTCGACGAGATCAACGTGCTGAAGTCGCTCGCCGCGCACCACGTGATGCGCGCCGACCCCCGCGTGCGCGACCTCGCCCAGCAGCGCGACCTGCTGCACGGGCTCGTGGCCCACCTGCGCCTCAAGGGCGAGGGCGAGCTGGAGCCGGAGTTCGCCACCGACTTCCGAGCAGCCGCGGACGACGCCCAGCGGCTGCGTGTGATCGTCGACCAGGTGGCCAGCCTCACCGACGCCTCGGCACGCGCCTGGGCCCGCAGGCTGCTCGGCTGACCGCACCTCGGGGCGGGACACCCGTATCGAGATCGGGCGTGGGTCGCAGCACCTAGGATGACCTCATGGCGCGCATCAAGGACGAGGACATCCAACTCGTCCGTGAGCGGGTCCGGATCGACGAGGTCGTCGAGCAGTACGTCACGCTGCGCAACGCGGGCGGTGGCGCGCGCAAGGGCCTGTGCCCCTTCCACGACGAGAAGTCGCCGTCGTTCAACGTGCGGCCGGCCCAGGGCTTCTACCACTGCTTCGGCTGCAGCGCGGGCGGCGACGCCATCAAGTTCCTCATGGAGATCGAGGGCCTGTCCTTCGCCGAGTCCGTCGAGCGGCTGGCCGACAAGTACGGCGTCCAGCTGCGCTACGAGGAGACCGGCGCTCCCAGCGGGCCGCGGCGCGATCCCGGCCAGCGCCAGCGTCTGCTGCTGGCCCACAAGGCGGCGGAGCGCTTCTACGCCGAGCAGCTGATGTCCGCGCCCGAGGCGGCTCCCGGCCGGCGCCTGCTCACCGATCGCGGCTTCGACCAGGCCGCGGCCGAGGTCTTCAGCATGGGGTGGGCGCCCAAGTCCGGCGAGGCGCTCGTGGCGCACCTGCGCGGCAAGGGCTTCGCCGAGGACGAGCTCATCGTCGGCGGCCTCGCCCGGCGATCCGCCCGCGGCCTCTACGACGCGTTCCAGGGCCGCCTGCTGTGGCCCATCAAGGAGATCTCGGGCGAGGTCATCGGCTTCGGCGCGCGCCGGATGTTCGACGACGACTTCATGAAGGGCAAGTACGTCAACACGTCCGAGACGCCCCTCTACAAGAAGACGCAGGTCCTCTACGGGATCGATCTGGCGCGCGACCCGATCCGCAAGCAGAGCCAGGCCGTGGTCGTCGAGGGGTACACCGACGTGATGGCGTGCCACCAGGCCGGCGTGCTGACCGCGGTGGCCACCTGCGGCACGGCGTTCGGCGAGGGCCACGCCCGCGTCCTGCGGCGCCTCATGCTCGACCACGACGCCTTCCACGGCGAGGTCATCTTCACGTTCGACGGCGACGAGGCCGGCCAGCGCGCCGCGCTCAAGGCGTTCGAGGGCGATCAGGAGTTCGTCGGCCAGACCTACGCCGCGGTCGAGGAGCGGGGGATGGACCCGTGCGACCTGCGCCTGGCCGACGGCGACGCGGCGGTCCGCGACCTGATCGGCTCGCGCATCCCGCTCTACCGCTTCGTCCTGGACAACACGCTCGAGCGGTACGACCTCGACCGGGGCGACCAGCGGATCGACGCGGTCCGCGAGGCCGTGCGTCTGGCCTCGGCCGTGCGCGACACCTCCAAGGTCGACGAGTTCCTGCGCGAGATCGCCAACCGGGCGGGCGTCGACATCGACCTCGTGCACTCGGAGCATCGCAAGGCTGCCGGCCAGAAGCCCGCCACGCCCCGCGCCCAGCGCGGTGCCGCCGAGCCCGAGCCGCCGCGCGCCGAGCCGTCGGTGTTCGCCAGCTTCGGCGCGCCGCAGTTCGGCGACGAGCGTGAGGCGTTGAAGGCGCTCGCGCAGTACCCGCACGTCGCGCGCACCGTCGCGGCCGACCTCACCGACGACGACTTCGTGCACCCCGTGGCCCGCGAGATCTGGCGCCACATGAGGGCGCAGGGTTGGCCGGAGCAGGCCGACTCCGGGTGGCTGCCCGCCGTGGCCGACAGGCTCCCCGGCGACGATCTGCGCCGCGTGCTGGGCGTCGCGGCCGTCGAGCCGATGCACGCCTCCGAGCAGGGTGCGATCTCGGTGGTGCCCGCCGTGCTGGCCCGTCTCCAGGAGCTGTCGCTGGCCCGGCAGATCAGCGACGTGAAGTCGCGCCTGCAGCGCACCGAGCCCACGGCGCCGGAGTACGTCGAGGTGTTCGGCCGGCTGGTCGAGCTCGAGCAGCGTCGCCGCAGCCTGCGCGAGCGCGCCCTCGGCGCCATGGCCCCCTGACGGGCCCCGGTGTCAGGGCGGGCTGTGGGCGAGCGCCGCGTCGTCCACAGTGTGCCGCGCACCCCTGTTGCCGGGCCGCGCCGGCCGGGAGGTTGGGGTGGTGTCGCCCTTCGTCCTTCACGCCCTGGCCCAGGTCCCGATCCCCGCGGACGCCGAACGGATGCTGGCGCGTGCCGCCGCGGCCGGTGATCGCGCTGCGCGCGAGGAGCTGATCTGCGCGGGCCTGCGCAACGTCGCCCTGCATGCGCTGAGGCTGGGGCACCGGGGCGAGCGCCTCGACGAGGCCGTCGCCGCCGGCGCCGAGGCCCTGATCCTCGCCGTCGACCGCTTCGATCCCGACCACGGCACGCGCTTGTCGACCTACGCCTGGAGCTGGATCGCCCGAGCCATGACCCCCGAGCGGGAGGCACCCGTCGTCGAGCACCGCGTCCGGTCCGAGGGGGAGAGCACGCTGCTCGACGACCTGCCCGAGCACCTCGCCGCGGTGGTCGGGCTGCGGTACGGACTGCTGTGCGAAGACGGCGTCGGCCTCACGATCGACGAGGTCTCCGCGCACCTCGGACTGACGCGCTGGCAGGTCCGCGATCGAGAGGGGAGGGCCCTTTCGCACCTGCGAAGGCGACTTGCTAGAGTTGGTCGCCGTGCTCCTCTTGGGGAGCCGATCCCCCGTAGCTCAATTGGCAGAGCATTCGACTGTTAATCGAAGGGTTATTGGTTCGAGTCCAATCGGGGGAGCGCGAGAGGCCTGGTTCTCACTCGGATACGAGCGAGAACCGGGCCTTCTTCATGTCGGGGCGACGAACTTGTACGCTCGGACGGCGACGGGGAGGTAGCTCAGCTGGTCAGAGCAGAGGACTCATAATCCTTGGGTCGTGGGTTCGAGCCCCACCCTCCCTACCAGTGTTCCGGCGGGCCACCGCCGTCAGTTGGGTTCGACGCCGGGCAGCAGCCGAGCCAGGTCCTCGCGGCTGCTCGCGCCCAGCTTGGCGCGGGCCTGGGAGAGGTGTGACTCCACCGTCCGGACCCCGCACTCGAGCTGCTCGGCGATGTCGCGGTTGCTCAGGCCCTGGGCCGCGAGGTGCGCCGTCACCAGCTCCCGCGGGGTCAGGGTCACCGCAAGGTCCTTCACGGGCGCATCGGGAGCGCGCCACGGGGCGTGGCGGGCGATCTCGCTGCGGACGGCGTCCAGCTCCTCGTCGCACTCGCGTACCTTGCCCACGGCGCGCCGGCCCAGGTAGATGCGCCGGGCGTCGCTGAGGGCGTAAGCGGTGGGAAGCCACATGCGGTACTTCCGGAAGTGCTCCGTGAGCCTCATCAGCTGCGCCGGATTGCGCTCGTGCGTCGCGTCGAGGTGGGCGCGCGCCAGCCGGATCAGTGGGAGCGTGCCGGGCGTCGACTCCAGGTCCTGGCGCAGCCGCTGCAGGGGGCCGTGCAGGCCGGCGAAGTACAACAGGATCCGATAGGGCAGCTCGCTGTTGAGCGCGGTGAGGCCGTCCGGCTCGCTGGAGGTGTCGGTGACGGCGTCGAGTGCGACGCCGACCCGGTCGACATAGTGCCGCAGCCGCAGGGGGACCAGCCGCGGCACGGACGCCGCGAAGAGCTGCCACTCGTGCCCGGCCCGGGTCATCTCCCCGAACGTCGCGGCGGTGCCCGCCGCGATGATGTGGCGCAGCCAGCGGTCGTGGAAGTCCCGGTCGGGCAGCCGGGCTGCCAGGTCGAGCAGCGCCTCACGACGCGCCGTGCTCTCACCGATCATCAGCAGGACGAGCGCCTGGGCGACCAGGATCGTGCCGGCGACGTCGCACATCTCGGGCTCGGTGGGGGCGAGCCGTCCGGGCAACGCCTTCGGCGCGTGCAGGGTGGAGGTGTAGGGCGGCACCCGCCCCGCCCAGACGGCGTCGAGGTCCACGAGCAGCGCGGCGAGTGCGGCGAGCGTCGGGTCGTCGTCCCCGTCCGCGATGCTGCGCACGCGCGCGGCGTCGTCGCCCAGCGGGTCGGTGCGGTTCCACAGGCTCAGGACGAGATCGGCGGAGTCCTGTGTGCGCCGGCCTCGGGCGCCATCGGAGGCCGTGGTCGCGCCCGCGTCCGCCAGGAGCAGCCGCCGGACGAACTCCGTCGCCCCCAGGGAGGGCCCGTCGTCGTCGACCCCGTCGACGACCGCGAGCGCCTCGGTCGTCCGGCCGAGCGCCGCCAGCGCGCGCGCACGGGCGAGGTCCGGCAGGTCCAAGCCGTGCGAGGCCAACCGTAGGACCGCCGCGCGGACCTGCGTGGGCTCGCCGAAGGTCGTCAGGCGTGTCACGGTGCGGATGACCAGCCTGCGATGGGCCAGGGCGAGTCCGTCGTCGAGTGGGTCGTCCGGCGACAGCGCGCGCACGCAGTAGATGGCGTCGCGCTCCGACAGGGGCACCCCGATCAGCTCCTGCCCCAGGAGAGCGGTCGCGATGCTCCGGCGCTGGCGCTCCACCTCGTCGAAGGGCACGCGTTGGCGCAAGGCAGTGGCCACGAAGCCCGGGACGGCCAGCTCGTGGGGCTCGCCGCTCGGGACGAGCACGCCGGCCACCAGCAGCGTCTCCACGATGGACGGGTCGACGAGGGCGCTCAGGCCCAGCTCGTCGAGTGGCTCGATCCCCGAGAGGGCGACTGCCGCGGCGGCGCACTCGGGGGAGAGGCCCGCGAGCGAGGCCCGCAGGCCCTCCAGGGCCGGCAGGGGGGACTCGCCCGGTGTCGCCAGCGGGTTGACGGCCGGGAACGGATCCCACTGCAGCTGGTTCGCCCGGGCGAGCTGGACGAGGTCGACCGCCCAGGACCGGCGTCCCCTCGCCAGCTCGGTGATCGCGTGCTCGTCGCCCGAGTCCAGGACGTCATCCCCGCAGCGCAGGTGCAGGAAGCGCGCCATCTCCTGCTCGTCGAGCGGTTCGAGGTGGTCGCGCCGGACCTGCGTTGCATCGCGTCCGAGCGGGCGGGTGCCGTAGACGGTGCGCAGCACCTGCGACGAGTACGCGCGCGGATGCCGTCCGGTCTCGAACGCGGCGATCACGCGGCCGTCGCGGGCGGCGTGCGTCGCCGTCGCCTCCAGCAGCTGGGACGATGCGCCCTCGAGGTGGTCGATGAGCAGGATGCTCGCGTGGTCGTCGGCGATCGCCGGGCCCACATCGGCCGGGTCCTCGGTACGGAGGGTCTGGACGGCGAGTCCTGCGGCGGTGAGCTCGTCCCCGATGGCGCGCAGGAGCGTCGACTTGCCGGTGCCCGACGGTCCGGTGACCAGCGCGCTGCTGCCGCCGCGCACGTCGGCGACGATCAGGCGAGCGAGCTCCCGAAGATCCTCCGCAGCATCCAGGTCCACAGGTGTCACCACGCCGTTTCTCGTCGATGACGGCGCCCCGAGGCGTCCATCCCTGACGCAAATCCTAGGATCGCGCGGATTTCCGCGTGTTGCGGGTCCGCCCGGACGACGAGACCTCAGTAGTCCTGCTTGATTTCTCAGTAGTGACACCAGGCACAGGTGCCACTACGGACTCACGTGGCCGGGTGTCGGAAGTGGTCCTAGCGTCCAAGAAATGGGGAGATCCGCTCCCCGAGCCGTCGGCTTCCGCTGCAGCCCGACGCGTACACCCCTGCGACGAAACGAGGACATCTTGAGAGACCAGAGCCGAAGGCGAGCGAGCCTTCTCACCCGCACACGGATCGTGGCCGTCGGGACCGCCACGGCGGTTGTCGTCGCCCCGACCCTGCTCCTGACGTCGGCCCTCGCCGACGACGTGGCGCTGCCGGGCGACTCCGCGGCGCACGGCCACGGCCTCTTCGTCGAGGGTCTCGGCCTCGACGTGGCCGGCGTGGCCAGGTCGGAGGCCAACAGTGCGACGGCCCCGGGACCGAGCGCCGACGACCTCGACGCCAGGGTGCTGGAAGGGCTGGTGGACCTGAACCTCGGGACCGTCGAGCTGCCGCTCATCACGCCGACCGAAGGCGGCGACGGCCTGCTCTACCTGGGCGACCTCGGCACGATGTCGAGCCGCGCCGCCGCTGCGAGCCCGACCAACGCCGTGAGCTCCTCGGGCATCATCAACGAGGACGGCTCGCTGAATCTGGACACGGCGGCCGGGAGCGGCTTCGAGCCCGCGCGGTTGAACGTGACGCAGCTGCTGGGGCAGGTCCTCGGGGCCGACGCGGTGGAGGAGCTCGTCAGTGGAGCGTCCCTCGAGATCGGTGCCCTCGGTGCCCGGGCGGCCAAGGACGGCTCGGCGCTCACGAGTGAGTACGTCGTCTCCGACCTGGAGCTGGACGTCGACAGCCCGCTCGTCGAGGCCCTCACCTCCGATGTGGACACGGCCGTCGCCGGCGCGCTGCAGCCGGTCGTCGACCTCGTCGGAACGGAAGGCGCTGTGGAGACCGCGGTGGCGGACGTCGTGTCGACGATCGACGCGCTTCCCCTCGTCACCGCGGACCTCGGCAGCCTCTCGGTCGACACGCAGTCCGTCGCGGACAGCGTGCGCACCGAGCTGCTGGCCGAGCCCCTGGCGAACGCCGAGGGCTCCGTGTCGGTCAACCTGGCGGACGGGACGATCACGGTCGACCTGGCGCAGATCGTCATCGACAGCGCCGGCGTGCAGGACCTCAACGAACTGCCCGCGAACACCGAGGTCCTCAGCGGCCCCGTGGTGAACGCCGTCCTCGACGGTGTGAGCGACGCCCTGGTCGGCCCCGGTGAGAACTCGCTCGTGTCGAAGACGGTCGACCTCGTGACCGAGGGCGTCTACGACGCCGGGCTCGACGTCGCCATCGACGTCAGCGCGGGCCCGGGCGTCACCGCCCCGGTCACGGTGAACGGCACCCTCGGTGGGTTCCTGGGACAGGCCGGCGCTGCCGAGCCGACCGTGGACGTCGATGGCCTGTCGGCACTGGGCATCGACCTCAGCGAGCTGCTGACGCCGATCACGGGCGCCCTGACGGGTCTCGTCGGCGACCTCGGCGCTCCGCTCGAGCCCGCGGTCGACGAGTCCCTGGCCAATGTCCAGCCGACGCTGACCACGGCTCTGGCGCCGCTCGTCACCGATCTGCTCGACGACGCGCTGAAGCCCCTGCTGGAGCAGGTCCTCGCGGTGCGGATCAATGAGCAGCCGACCGCTGCGCCGATCAACGGCTCCGGTGACCTCGGTGCGGGCAGCTTCACGGTCCGTGCCCTGTCCGTGGACGTGCTCCCGGCGATCGCCGGCGTGGGCATCGAGCTCGGTTCCGCCTCGGTGCGAGCACTCGACGAGG
>JBEVDF010000223.1:0-5392 GCA_040514145.1 Aeromicrobium sp. | reverse complement strand
CCGTCGCGCAGTTCGGCCCCGTCACCGCACGCGAGCTGGACGCCCGGCTCGGCGCCGAGGAGCGCGACCGCACCCACTGGGGCTGGAACTGGTCGCAGACCAAGCAGGCGCTGGAGTACCTCTTCTTCGTCGGACGCGTGTCGGCCGCCCGGCGCAACGCCGCCTTCGAGCGTGAGTACGACCTGCCCGAACGCGTCCTGCCCCCGCGCGTGCTCGCCCTGCCGGAGCCGTCGGACGAGGAGGCGCACCTGACCCTCGTGGGTCACGCCGCGCGCGCCCTCGGCGTCGCCACGGTCCAGTGCCTGCGCGACTACTTCCGCCTGGCACCCGGCCCCACCGCCGCGGCGGTGAGCGCGCTCGTCGCGGACGGCACCCTGGAGCCGGTGACGATCGACGGGTGGAAGAGGCCGGCCTACCTGCACGCCGAGGCGTCGCGCCCACGCCGGGTCGAGGCGCGCACCCTGCTCAGCCCGTTCGACCCGCTGGTCTTCGAGCGCACGCGCACCGAGCGCCTCTTCGACTTCCGCTATCGGATCGAGATCTACGTTCCCGCCGCGCGCCGCGTGCACGGCTACTACGTCCTGCCCTTCCTGTTGGGCGACAGCCTCGTCGCGCGGGTCGACCTCAAGGCCGATCGGACGCGCGGCCGGCTCCTGGTGCCGGGGGCCTTCGCCGAGCCCGGAGCGCCCGACTCCACCGCCGCCGAGCTGGCCCGGGAACTGCACCGTCTGGCCGGATGGCTCGGGCTGGACGGGGTCGAGGTGGGGGAGCGGGGAGATCTGGCTCCTACGCTGGCGACGGAGTGTGCCTGCCCGCACTAGGATGGCCGGGTGCCGAAGATCATCGACAGTATCCTGCGGGCCGGCGAGGGCAAGATCCTCAAGCGCCTCGACCGCATCGCCGACCAGGTCAACGCCCTGAGCGACGAGTTCTCCGCCATGAGCGACGCCGAGCTGCGCGCCATGACCGACGAGTTCAAGGAGCGGCTCGAGGGCGGCGAGACCCTCGACGACATCCTGCCCGAGGCCTTCGCCACGGTCCGCGAGGCCGCCACGCGCGTGCTCGGCCAGCGACACTTCGACGTGCAGATCCTCGGTGGCGCCGCACTGCACCTGGGCAACATCGCCGAGATGAAGACCGGTGAGGGCAAGACCCTCGTCGCCACGCTCCCGTCGTACCTGAACGCGCTCTCCGGCAAGGGCGTCCACGTGGTCACGGTGAACGACTACCTGGCCAAGTACCAGTCCGAGATGATGGGCCGCGTCCACCACTTCCTGGGCCTGACCGTCGGCGTCGTCGTCGCGGGACAGACGCCCGCGCAGCGCCGCGAGGCCTACGCCTGCGACATCACGTACGGCACCAACAACGAGTTCGGCTTCGACTACCTGCGCGACAACATGGCCGACTCGCTCGACGAGTGCGTCCAGCGCGGCCACAACTTCGCGATCGTGGACGAGGTCGACTCGATCCTCATCGACGAGGCGCGCACGCCGCTGATCATCTCGGGCCCCACCGAGGACGAGGTCAAGTGGTACGGCGAGTTCGCCCGCATGATCGACGCGATGCGCATCGACGAGCACTACGAGGTCGACGAGAAGAAGCGCACCGTCGCGGTCACCGAGAAGGCCATCGACGTCGTCGAGGACCAACTGGGCATCGCCAACCTGTACGACGCGGTCAACACCCCGCTGATCGGCTTCCTGAACAACGCCGTCAAGGCCAAGGAGCTGTTCAAGAAGGACAAGGACTACGTCGTCATCGACGGCGAGGTCCTGATCGTCGACGAGCACACCGGCCGCCTGCTCGAGGGGCGCCGCTACAACGAGGGCCTGCACCAGGCGATCGAGGCGAAGGAGGGCGTCCGGATCCGCGAGGAGTACCAGACGCTGGCCACGATCACGCTGCAGAACTACTTCCGCCTCTACGACACGCTGTCGGGCATGACCGGCACGGCCATGACCGAGGCCGCCGAGTTCGACAAGATCTACAAGCTGGGCGTCGTCCCGATCCGCACGAACAAGCCGATCCGGCGCGATGACCTGCCCGACCTCGTCTACCGCACCGAGGACGCGAAGTTCAACGCCGTCGTCGACGACATCGCCGCGCGGCACGCCAAGGGCCAGCCCGTGCTCATCGGCACCACGAGCGTCGCCAAGAGCGAGCGGCTCAGCAAGCAGCTGAAGAAGCAGGGCATCGCGCACGAGGTCCTGAACGCGAAGCACCACCACCGTGAGGCCGCGATCGTCGCGCGCGCCGGTCACAAGGGCGCTGTCACGGTCGCCACCAACATGGCCGGCCGCGGTACCGACATCATGCTCGGCGGCAGCGTCGAGTTCCTGGCCGACGCCGAGTTGCGCAGCAAGGGCCTCGATCCGGTCGAGACGCCCGAGGAGTACGACGCCGCGTGGCCCGACGCCCTCGAGCGCATCGAGAAGCAGGTCGCGGCCGAGAAGGACGAGGTCGTCGCGGCCGGCGGCCTGGCGGTCATCGGCACCGAGCGTCACGAGTCGCGCCGCATCGACAACCAGCTGCGAGGCCGCTCCGGCCGTCAGGGCGATCCGGGCTCCACCCGGTTCTACCTGTCGCTCGAGGACGACCTGATGCGCCTGTTCAAGGGCGAGTGGGTCAACTGGATCCTGCAGACGATGAAGATCCCCGACGACGTGCCGATCGAGAACAAGCGCGTCACGAAGTCGATCGCGTCGGCGCAGGGCCTGGTCGAGGCGCAGAACTTCGAGACCCGCAAGAACATCCTCAAGTACGACGACGTCATGAGCGCCCAGCGCGAGGTCGTCTACGGCCAGCGTCGCCGCGTGCTGGAGGGCGAGGACCTCGAGCCGCGCGTGCGCCAGATGATCGAGGACGTCACCGGGGCCTACGTCACCGCCGCCACCGAGGGCTACCCGACGTCGTGGGAGCTCGACAAGCTGTGGACCGCGCTGCGCACCCTCTACCCGATCTCGCTCGACCACGAGCAGGTCGTCGAGGAGGCCGGGGGACTCGAGCGGATCGACGGGGCCACGCTGCGTGCGCGCATCGTCGAGGACGCCCTGTCGGCGTATGACAAGCGCGAGGCCGAGCTGGGCGACGAGGTCGCCCGCGAGCTCGAGCGCCGCGTCGTGCTGAGCGTGCTCGACCGCAAGTGGCGTGAGCACCTCTACGAGATGGACTACCTCCGCGAGGGCATCGGCCTGCGCGCGTACAGCCAGCGTGACCCGCTGGTGGAGTACCAGCGCGAGGGCTACGACCTGTTCAACGCGATGATGGAGGGCATCTCCGAGGAGTCCGTCGGCTACCTGTTCAACCTCAGCGTCGAGATCGAGGTCGAGGGCGACGAGGGCGACGAGCCGCACATCTCGGCGAAGGGCCTCGAGCACGACCACACGCCCAAGCAGCTGACGTACTCGGCGCCGTCGGAGGACGGCTCGGCCATCGCGGTCGCGGAGTCGGTCGTCGACGACGACGAGGACATCGACCCGAACGAGCTGGCGCGTCAGAACAAGGCCAAGGATGCCGCTCGCCGCAAGGCGAAGGCCGCCCGCCAGTCGCGCAAGAAGAACCGCTGACCCACGCCTGCACGGCGCGCTGAGGGGCTCACGCCCACTCGGCCGCCGTGCAGCGCCATGTCGTGCGGCCCTGGTGGTCGCGACCCCGCTGCAGGCGGACGGCCAGCGCGTGGGAGCGGCCCCGGTGCACCATCCGGGCGGCGATCTCCGCGGCACCGGCGTCGACCATCGCGATGTGCACCGAGACCACGCGCGGGCTGTGGCGTGGCCCGCCGGCGACGAACCGCTGGGTGACGTACTGGTGCAGCTGCTCGTAGACGTCGCGACTCAGCCACGGTCCCAGCTGGCGCACGGGCCGGACTCCGGTGATGACCTCGGCGAGAGCCTGGGTGAACCGGGCGCAGCGATGCCGCAGCTCGCTGGCGTCGCCCCGTTCGACCGGCACCGGGACCAACGGCGGTGAGGGCGCGAACGGCAGGGGCACCTGCCGGGGCGCGAGCGGGTCGGTGGTGAGCGCGGTGGCGGTGATCATGGTGCTCCTGGCGGGTCGAGGCGTTGGCCGGGCTGGATGAGGTCGGGGTCGTCGCCGATGACGGCGCGGTTCGCGCGGTACCACCGGTCGACGGCGGCATCGAGGCGGGCGTCGTCGGCGCCGGGGGAGCGATCGCGGACGATCGACCAGAGACTGTCGCCGGGGACGACGAGGTGCGCCTGCGGCTCGGGTGCCGGGGCGACGGGAGCCGGCGTGGCCGTCAGCGGCCGGTCAGGCAGTGCGAGCCCCTGCAGCGCCTCCACGCCACCGGGCGCTGCCCGGGCGGGCGACTGCACCGAGACCACCGCGCCGGTGACCAGCAGTGCCCGCAGCAAGGGAGGGGCGAGCCGCGCCGCGAGCCGCCGGTCGGCGAGGGCGAGCAGCAGCCCGAGACACCACCACGCGACCCACAGCGCCAACACGCCGGCGAGAACGGCTCGCAGCGCCGCCTCGGGCCCGTGGGCCGACAGGTCAAGCATCCGATCCCCCGATCGCGATGATCCTCTGACGTCCGATGTGGGCATTTGACGACAGATGACGTGATGTGGCGACCAGCGAACCGCATGGCGAGGTCCCCGTCAATGGCGCCTGACGGGTGGTGTGGACGAAGGGTCAGCGTGAGGCGGGGCCCCGCCGCAGTCGCTCGTTCTCCCGGTGGAGCCGGGCGAGCTGCTCCTCCAGGGCCAGGACGCGCTCGATGCCGGCCAGGTTGAGCCCCTCGGCGAGCAGGTCGCGGATGCGGACCAGTCGTCGGATGTCGGCCCGGCTGTAGCGGCGGGTCCCGCCCGCGGTGCGGAGCGGCTCGAGCAGGCCGCGGCGTTCGTAGACGCGCAGGTTCTGTACCTGCATCGACACCATCTCGGCCGCCACCGAGATGGCGTAGACGCCGTCCTGGTCCTCGTCGCGCATGCGCTGCCCTCCTTGGACCTGAACTCTACTTGACAAGGAATATGAAATGGTGAATATAGGTCTTGACGGATGAGATCCACCACGACTCGCAAGGAGGAATCGACGATGATGATCCGTACGACCGACCCGTTCCGCGACTTCGACCGCCTCGCTCAGCAGCTGCTCGGGACGACCAACCGGCCGGCCTTCATGCCGATGGACGCCTGGCGCGAGGGTGACACCTTCGTCGTGGAGTTCGACCTGCCCGGCGCGGCGAAGGACAGCATCGACCTCGACATCGAGCGCAACGTCCTGACGGTGCGCGCCGAGCGGGTCGCCCGCAACGGCGACTGGGAGATGCGGGCGTCTGAACGCCCGCGCGGCGCCTTCAGCCGCCAGCTCGTGCTGGGCGACAACCTCGATCTCGAGGGGATCGAGGCCGGCTACGACGACGGGGTCCTGCGCC
>JBEVDF010000203.1:0-2655 GCA_040514145.1 Aeromicrobium sp. | reverse complement strand
GTGTTCGTCGAACTGTGGCGCGCCGGCCAGCTGCCGCTGGAGCACCTCGTCAGCTCCACCATCGCGCTCGAGGACATCAACCGCGCCATGGACGACCTGGCCGACGGGACCGAGCTGCGCCAGATCATCGACTTCACCCAGGAGTGACCGTGAGCGTCGCTGACTTCATCGACTCCCTGCTCGCCGGCCGCCCGGCCGACCTCTACCTCGACGGGCGCTGGACCCCGGCGACCGGCGGTGCGACCTTCGCGGTCGAGGACCCCGCCACCGGCAAGGTCATCACCGAGGTCGCCGAAGGCACCGCCGCCGACGGCCAGGCCGCGCTCGCCGCCGCCGATGCCGCCCAGGAGTCGTGGGGCGCCACCACGCCGCGCGAGCGCGCCGACCTCCTCCGCGGGGCCTTCGACCTCATCACGGCGAACGCCGACGCCTTCGCCCGGCTGATCACCGCCGAGATGGGCAAGTCGCTGGCCGAGTCGCGCGGCGAGGTGGCCTACGGCGCCGAGTTCCTGCGCTGGTTCTCCGAGGAGGCCGTGCGGATCGACGGCCGGTACGGCACGCTGCCGTCGGGCAAGCTGCAGATGATGGTCGACCGCCGTCCCGTGGGGCCGTCGCTGCTGATCACGCCGTGGAACTTCCCGCTGGCGATGGCCACGCGCAAGCTCGGTCCGGCCCTGGCCGCCGGATGCACCGCGCTCGTGAAGCCCGCCGAGCTGACGCCACTGACGACCCTCGCCGTGGCGAAGGTCTTCGAGGAGGTCGGCGTGCCGGCGGGCGTGATCAACGTGCTCACCACCACCGATCCCGCGGCCACCACCGGCCCGCTGCTGTCCGACCCGCGGCTGCGCAAGCTCTCGTTCACCGGCTCCACGCCCGTGGGCAAGGCGCTGCTCGCGCAGGCCGCCGAGGGTGTGCTGCGCTGCTCGATGGAGCTCGGCGGCAGTGCCCCGTTCATCGTCTTCGAGGACGCCGATCTGGACGCCGCTGTCGAGGGCGCGATCGCCGCCAAGACCCGCAACATCGGCGAGGCCTGCACCGCCGCCAACCGCTTCCTCGTGCACCGCGACGTGCACGACGAGTTCGTGAACCGGTTCGCCGCGCGCATGGGCGACCTGCGCGTGGGAGCCGGCGACGAGCCCGGCACCGACCTCGGCCCGCTCATCGACGACCGCAGCCGCGTGCGCGTGCACGGCCTCGTCTCCGACGCGGTCGAGCGCGGGGCGAAGGTCGTGGTGGGCGGCGAGCTGCCCGACGGCCCCGGCCACTTCTACCCCGCCACGGTCCTGGCCGGCGTCGATGCGCGGTCGCGCGTCGTCACCGAGGAGATCTTCGGCCCGGTCGCGCCCGTGCAGTCGTTCGCCGACGAGGACGAGGCCGTCGCGCTGGCGAACTCCACCGAGTACGGACTGGTGGGCTACGTCTACTCCAAGGATCTCGACCGCGTCATGCGCGTCGCGCCGCGGCTGCAGTTCGGGATGCTCGGCGTCAACGCCGGAGTCGTTTCGGACCCGGCCGCGCCGTTCGGCGGCGTGAAGCACTCCGGGCTCGGTCGCGAGGGTGGCCGCGAGGGCATCGACGAGTACCTCGAGTACCAGTACGTCGGCATCGCCCGCTGACTCAGGAGAGGGCGACGACGCCCGACAGCAGAGCCAGCACGACGCAGGTCGGCGTCATCACGAGGCGCTCCGGCCGGCTGCGCGACGCCAGGTTCATGGCGATGCCGAGGACGAAGTAGCCGGTCACGACCCACGCGGCGATCTCGACCGTGCGGTCGGAGACGCCGAGGGAGATCGCGCCCGCGCGGGCCAGCAGGATCGCACCGATGACGAGGTAGATCGCCACGGAGAGCGTGCTGCCCACGCGCAGCGAGGTCGGCAGGACGGTGTGCTGGCCACCCCAGGCGAACCGGCCCAGGGGCGCGCCCAGGGCGAGCGCGATCTGGAAGACGGCGAGCGCCCCGAGCATGAGGCAGGCCAGGGCCGCGGCGGTCGTCACCATGGCGCGAGCCTAGGGGAGTCGCTCAGGCGGACGGCTTGACCGTCAGCACCTCGCGCCGCGTCTCGAGCAGGAGGAGCGGGACTGGCAAGTCAACTTACAATCAGGCTTGACTGTTTCTATGTGAGGCAGGACACTGGGCGGGTGCGTACCCTTCGTGTCGGCAACTGCTCGGGCTTCTACGGCGATCGCTTCTCGGCGATGCGCGAGATGCTCGAGGGCGGCGAGCTCGACTACCTGACGGGGGACTACCTCGCCGAGCTGACGATGCTGATCCTCGGGCGCGACCGGATGAAGAGCTCCGATCTCGGGTACGCGAAGACCTTCCTCAAGCAGGTCACCGAGAACCTCGCCCTGGCCAAGGAGCGCGGCGTGAAGCTCGTCGCCAACGCCGGCGGACTCAACCCCGCCGGACTCGCCGCCGCGATCCGCGAGGCGGCCGCCGAGCAAGGTGTCGAGGTCTCCGTCGCGCACGTCGAGGGCGACGACCTCGTGGCCCGCTCGGCCGAGCTCGGCTTCGGCGACGCGCTCACCGCCAACGCCTACCTCGGTGCATTCGGCATCGCCGAGGCGCTGACGGCCGGCGCCGACATCGTCGTCACGGGCCGCGTCACCGACGCCTCGGTCGTGGTCGGCCCCGCGATCGCCGAGTTCGGCTGG
>JBEVDF010000178.1:0-14748 GCA_040514145.1 Aeromicrobium sp. | reverse complement strand
GTGTCGCGCAGGTGGCCGCGCCAGCTGGCCACACGCGTGTCGCGGCCGTGCGTGAACGGCGAGTTCGCGGCCAGCGCGGACAGCAGCGGCAACCACGGGCGCAGCGCGTCGATCACGCGAATCGCGTCGTCCGCGGCCACCTCCACGTGGACGTGCATGCCGCACACCATCGTGCTGCGGGCGAGCTCGCCGAACCGCTCGAGGATCCGCGTGTAGCGCGGGTGTGGGGTGACGACCGGGTCGTCCCCGCCCAGGACGTCGACCGGCACGGCGACCAGGTCGAGGTCCACCGAGCGCGCGGCGTCGAGTGCCGCGCCCCGCCGGGCGACGAGGTCGTCCCGCAGGGCGTCAGGGTCAGTGTGGGCCGACGTCTTCAGCTCCACCTGCTGCAGGAACAGCTCGTGCTCCAGCGGGTGCTCGGGGTCGTGGTCGCGATGGGCGGCCAGCACCGCCTCGGCCTGCGGCACGAGGCGCCCACGGGCATCGACGACGAAGAGCTCCTCCTCGACGCCGACGCGGTGCACGGCGCTCAGTCCGGGGCCCCGGACTGCTCCGCCACGTCGGGCCTGGTGGGCAACTGCGGCAGGTCGTGGACGTCCTCGGACGTGGTGGGGTCGGTGTCGTCCGGGGGAGTGGGGTCGGCGGTCGGCTCGCTGACCGTTCCCTCATCCTCGTCATCGGAGCGCTGGGGTTCCTGCGGTTCGTTCGTCATGGTCCTGGTGTACCCCGTCGGCGGCGCCTGACTCAGCACTGTCGGGTGATTGATCCGGCGGACGGCGGGTACGTCCTGAGCAACCGCCGAACATCGAGGAGACCCGCATGGACCCGAGCAAGGCCGCGAAGAACATCAAGGACACCGTCGAGACCACGGCGGAGAAGGCGCTGGACAAGGCCGCCGAGCTCACCACACCCGACATCCCCGGGCGTCCTGCTCCGAAGCCGGTCAGCTTCGACGAGCCCACCGAGCCGCGCGAGCCGCTGCCGCGCAAGGACGACCAGAGTGCCCCCGACACGCGATCGGCCACCGGCGCCCCGTCCGGCGCGCCCGACGACGTGCGCACGCAGCAGGGCGCCTACCTGACCACCTCGCAGGGCGCGCGCCTGCGCGACAGCGACCACTCGCTGAAGGCCGGCCCGCGCGGACCGATCCTCATGCAGGACCACCACTTCCGCGAGAAGATCACGCACTTCGACCACGAGCGCATTCCCGAGCGGGTCGTCCACGCCCGTGGCGCCGGCGCCCACGGCATCTTCGAGGGCTACGGCACGGCGGCCGACGTCACCCACGCGGCCTTCCTCGCCAAGGGAGTCACGACCCCGGTCTTCACCCGCTTCTCCACGGTGCTGGGCTCGCGCGGCTCGGCCGACACCGTCCGCGACACCCGCGGGTTCGCCACGAAGTTCTACACCGACGAGGGCACGTTCGACCTCGTGGGCAACAACATCCCCGTCTTCTTCATCCAGGACGGCATCAAGTTCCCCGACGTGATCCACGCCGGCAAGCCCCACCCCGATCGCGAGATCCCGCAGGCGCAGAGCGCGCACGACACGTTCTGGGACTTCGTCTCGCTGCACACCGAGGCGCAGCACCACACGATCTGGAACATGTCCGACCGCGGCATCCCGCGCTCCTACCGGATGATGGAGGGCTTCGGCGTCCACACCTTCCGGATGGTCAACGCCGAGGGCACGACGTCGCTGGTGAAGTTCCACTGGAAGCCGAAGCTGGGCGTCCACTCCCTCACGTGGGAGGAGGCGCTGTTCATCAACGGCATCGACCCGGACTTCCACCGCCGTGACCTCTACGACGCGATCGAGGCCGGAGCGTTCCCGCAGTGGGAGCTGGGCATCCAGGTGTTCGAGGACAACCCCGAGCAGGAGTTCGCCGGCATCGACCTGCTCGACCCGACGAAGATGGTCCCCGAGGAGCTCGCGCCGGTGCAGCCGATCGGCCTCCTGACCCTGAACGGCAACCCGACGAACTTCTTCGCCGAGACCGAGCAGGTGGCCTTCCACCCCGGCCACCTGCCGCCGGGCATCGACGTCACCGACGACCCGCTGCTGCAGGCGCGCCTGTTCTCGTACATCGACACGCAGATCACGCGCCTCGGCGGTCCGAACTTCTCGCAGATCCCGATCAACCGGCCGCACGCGCCGGTGAACGACATGTTCCGCGACGGATTCCACCAGCACGCGGTGCACGCGGGCGTCGCCCCGTACAAGCCGAACTCGCTCGACGGCGGGTGCCCGTTCTTCGCCGGTGCCGACGACCGCGCGTTCGAGGACACGCCGGTGCGGATCACCGAGTCGACGAAGGTGCGCGCGAACCCGGCCACCTTCGACGACCACTTCAGCCAGGTGCGGCTGTTCTGGGCCAGCATGAGCCCGGTCGAGAAGGAGCACATCATCCGGGCGTACGCGTTCGAGCTGGGCAAGTGCTACGAGGATGCGATCAAGGCGCGCCAGCTGCAGCACCTGGCGAACATCGACCCGGTGCTGTGCCAGGAGGTCGCCACCGCTCTCGGCATGCCGGCCCCGGACCCGACCGTCGATCTGACGCAGGAGACGCCGAGCCCGGCGCTCTCGCAGGTGGGCGGCACGTGGCCGGCCGACGGCCGGATGATCGGCATCGTGGTCGATCCCGACGGTGATCTCGGTGGCGTCGAGGCGCTGCGTGCGGAGATCTTCGCGGCCGGTGCGGTTCCGCTGGTCGTCGGACCTCACGGAGGCAAGATCGGTCCCCTCGCGGTGCAGCGCACGTTCGCGACGGGTCGCTCCGTCGAGTTCGACGCGCTCTTGCTGGCGGGGCACGCGAAGCCGGCACCCGACGCCGTCCCCGCTCGCGACGACAAGGCCGGGGCGCCCGGCGCACCGTCGCTGGACCCGCGCGTGCAGCTGATGCTCGACGAGATGTGGCGCCACGCGAAGGTGATCGGTGCATGGGGCGACGGGACGGCTGCACTCGAGGCCGCTGGCTACGGTGAAGGGTTGGCCGGAGTGGTCGTCGGCGAGGACGCCTCAACGGTGCTCGCCCAGGTGCAGGAGCTGATGGCTTCGCACCGAGTCTGGGAACGTTTCCCGGCCTCGGTCTCCTGAGCTGGAGGAGAGCCGTGCCACCCGGATTCCCCGTCTCATCGAGCCGGGCCACGGACCATCGTCCGTGGTCCGGCGGCTCGGCGGACGCTCGCGAGCGCCCGATCCGGGTCGCCTCCGTGCCGTCGACGCACGTCTACGTGCGGCACCTGCGTCCGCCCGACGGGCCCAGCCCGTTCGAGCACCTGCCCGACCCCGATCCGGAGCAGCCGTCGCGGTCCACCACGAGTACGTGGTGGCCGCCCGTGATGCTGCGCCCCGAGTGGGCGGCGGAGGCAGACTTCGACGTGTTCCACGTGCAGTTCGGGTTCGACGCATGCTCGCCGGAGGAGCTCCAGCAGCTCGTCCGCGTGTTGCGCGAACGGGGCAAGCCGCTCGTGCTGACGGCGCACGACCTGCGCAATCCGCACCACCCCACCCGCGACCTGCACGATGAGCAGCTCGGGGTCCTGATGGACGCGGCCGACGCGGTGGTCACCCTGACCAAGGGCGCGGCCGCCGAGATCGCCCGGCGATGGGGCCGCGAGGCGCTCGTGGTGCCGCACCCCCACGTGGTCGAGCTCGACACGATGGCGCGGCTCCGGCGGGAGCGAGCGCTCCGGGCGACGGACGAGTTCCGGGTGGGCGTCCACATCAAGAGCCTGCGCGAGAGCATGGATCCGTTCCCGGTGCTGGAGGTCCTCGACCAGGTCGTCGCCGAGCTGCCGGGCGGGGTCCTGCAGGTCAACGGGCACCACGACGTGCTCGACCCCGACGGCGCCCGCCGCGCCCCCGAGCTGGCCGCGTGGTTGGAGCAGAAGGCGGCCGCGGGACGGATCGACCTGCGGGTGCACGACTTCCTCCCCGACGCGCAGCTGTGGGAGTACCTCGCGAGCCTCGACGCAGCCGTCCTGCCGTACCGGTTCGGCACCCACTCGGGCTGGCTCGAGGCGTGCCGCGACCTGGGCACCACCGTGGTGGCCCCGACGTGCGGGCACTACGCCGACCAGGGACCGGTGCTGAGCTACGGCTTCGACGAGTCGCACTTCGACGCCGAGTCGCTGTGGGACGCGATCGCGTTCGCCCACGCCGCCCGGCCCGACCACGGCGCCGACGTGGAGGAGCGGCACGCCCAGCGCGTCGCGGTCTCCCAGGCCCACGAGCGGCTCTACCGGAGGCTGCTCGCATGACTGGCCTGCGCATCTGCATCATCGCGTCGAGCCGGTTCCCGATCCGCGAGCCGTTCGCGGGAGGGCTCGAGGCGCACACCCACGCGTTGGCACGGCAGCTGACCGACCGCGGACACGAGGTCTCGTTGTTCGCCGCGCCGGGATCGGACCCGGGCCTGCAGACCCGTGAGCTCCCGGTGCAGGCACTGCGGGCCACGGCGTTCAACCGGCCGGACGTCGACACCTCGCCGCAATCGTGGATGAGCGAGCACCACGCCTACCTCGGCCTGATGCTCGACCTCGCCCGCAACGCGCACCACTTCGACGTCGTGCACAACAACAGCCTCCATCACCTGCCGGTGGCGATGTCGTCGATGCTGGACGTCCCGATGGTGACGTCGCTGCACACGCCTCCGGTGCCGTGGCTGGAGTCCGCGCTGGAGTACGCCGCGGCCGGCAGCGCCTTCGTCGCCGTGAGCCGCTTCACCGCGCAGGCGTGGTCGCACGTCGTCCGCAGCGTCACGATCCCCAACGGGGTCGACGTCGAGCGGTGGCGACCCGGACCGGGCGGCGGATCGGCCATCTGGTTCGGCAGGGTCGTCCCCGAGAAGGGACCGCACCTGGCGATCGACGCCGCGCGTGAGGCCGGGATGCCGCTCGACCTCGCCGGGCCGTCCCTGGACGGTGAGTACTTCCGCACCCAGATCGGTCCCCGGCTCGGGGGCGACGTCCGCTACCTCGGGCACCTCACCCACGAGCAGCTCCGGGACGCCGTGGGGCGCGCCCGCGTGGCCGTCGTGACCCCGACGTGGGACGAGCCCTACGGACTCGTCGCCGCCGAGGCGATGGCCTGCGGAACCCCCGTGGCGGCGTTCGACCGTGGCGCGCTGCCCGAGTTCGTCGACGACTCCGTCGGTGCGCTCGCGGCGCCGGGCGACGTCGCGTCGCTGGCCCGCGCGATGCGGGTGGCGGTGGGTGTCGACCGCGCCCGCGTGCGCCGAGTCGCCGTGGAGCGGTGCTCGATCTCGGTCATGGTGGACCGGTACGAGGACCTGTACCGCCACGTGACCACCCCGATGGCGGCGGCGTGATCGGCTACTACGTCCATCACCAGGGCAGTGGCCACCTGCACCGCGCGACCGCGCTGGCCGCGGTACTCGACGTGCCGGTGACGGGGCTGTCCTCGCTGCCGCGGCCCACGGGCTGGGCGGGGGAGTGGATCGAGCTCGAGCGCGACGACCAGTGGGCCGACGAGCCGGGCGACACCGCCGACGACCACCTGCACTGGGCGCCGCTCGGCGAGCCCGGGCTGCGTGCTCGGATGGCCGCGATCTCGGCCTGGATCGCCCACGCGCGGCCCGCCGCGCTCGTCAGTGACGTCTCGGTCGAGGTCGCTCTCCTGGCCAGGCTGCACGGGGTGCCCGTCGTCTCGGTCGTCCTTCCCGGCGATCGCGGCGATCGCGCGCACCGGCTCGGTCACGCGGCCTCCAGCGCGCTCGTCGCGTTCTGGCCCGAGGAGGCCGAGGGCATGGTGCGAGGCGTCGCCGACCGGCTGCACCGCATCGGCGCCGTCTCCCGCTTCCCGGTCCGAGACGTGCCGGTCGGGCGTCATGTCCCCGGGCGTCGGGTCGTGGTGCTCGGTGGGCGTGGAGGCGGGGGCCTCACCGACGCGCACCTCGAACCGGCGCGGGCGCAGACGCCGGGCTGGGAATGGGAGGTCCTCGGTGGCGACGGGCCGTGGCTCGCCGATCCGTTCCCGTCGATCTGTGACGCCGACGTCGTCGTCACGCACGCCGGCCAGAACGCGATCGCCGAGGTCGCGGCCGCGCGGCGCCCGGCCATCGTGATCCCGGCGGACCGGCCCCACGACGAGCAGCGCACCACCGCGCGGGCGTTGGCGGCCGGGGCGTGGCCGGTGCTCGTCGAGCCGGAGTTCCCGACGACCGGCTGGGCCGAGCGTCTGGAGCGCGCCGCCGGGCTCGACGGCGCGCGCTGGGCGCGATGGTGCGACGGCCGCGCCCCCGAGCGCTTCGCGACGCTCGTCGACGAGATCGTCGGGGCTGAGGTGGCGCGATGACGTCGGTCGCGGTGATCACGGTCGTCCACGGCCGGCACAGCCACCTGCGCGCGCAGGACGCCACGCTCGCGCTCAGCACCCGCACGCCCGACGAACGCGTGCTCGTCGCGATGGACGATCCCGCCGTGCTGCGGTGGTCGCCGGACGCCCCGCCCGAGCCGCTGACCGTGGCCATCGACCGCGACCCGCACGGGCTCCCGCTCGCCGCGGCCCGCAACGCCGGAGCCGCGGCCGCCGTCAGCGCCGGGGCCGAGGTGCTCGTCTTCCTCGACGTCGACTGCCTCGTGTCGCCCGGGCTCGTCGAGGACTACGTCGAGGCGGTGACGACCGAGCCGGAGTCGCTGTGGTGCGGCCCGGTCACCTACCTGCCTCCGGCTCCGGCGGGCGGGTATCCCTCCGGCGGCCTCGAGGCGTGGGACAGCCCTCACCCCGCTCGTCCGGCACCGGCGCCCGGCGAGCGGCTCCGCGGCGGAGACCCCGACCTGTTCTGGTCGCTGTCCTTCGCGGTGAGCCGTGACGCGTGGGAGCGGATCGGCGGGTTCCACGAGGAGTACGCCGGGTACGGCGGCGAGGACACCGACTTCGCGCACTGCGCCGCCGCGGCCGGGATCGGCCTGGGCTGGACCGGCGGAGCGCGCGCCTTCCACCAGCACCACCGCGTGCAGCGGCCGCCGGTCGACCACCTCGACGACATCCTGCGCAACGGCAGCCTGTTCCGGCGGCGCTGGGGACGGTGGCCGATGACCGGCTGGCTCGAGCAGTTCGAGCAGCGCGGCCTGGTCGAGCGGCGCGGCGACGACTGGGTCAGGGCGGGTGGCCCCGTGCGGAAGGTCCCCGACTGGGTGTGAGTCGGTACCACCGGGGTACCTCCAGCACATGAAGATCGTCATCACCGGCGCCAGCGGCAACCTCGGCTCGGCGACCCTGCGCGCGCTGTCCGCCGGAGGCGACCACGAGCTCACGGCCGTGGCCCGACGCCTCCCCGACCTGGCCGACGCGGGTGCGGCGTCGGTGCGTTGGCACGCCGCGGACGTGTCGCACGACGACCTCACGACCGTCTTCACCGGCGCCGACGCCGTGGTCCACCTCGCGTGGAAGTTCCAGCCCACCCATCGCCAGGACGTCACGTGGCAGACGAACGCGGTGGGCACCCGGCGGGTGCTCGACGCGGTGGCCGAGGTCGGGGTGCCGAAGGTGATCTGCGCGTCGTCGGTGGCGGCGTACTCGCCGGTCGAGCACGACACTCCCGTGGACGAGACGTGGCTGACCGACGGAGCCTCCGAGGCGACCTACTGCCGCGAGAAGGCCTACGTGGAGCGCACGCTCGACGGCTTCGAGGCCAGTCATCGCGACATCAGCGTCGTGCGGCTGCGGCCCGCGTTCGTGTTCCAGCGCTCGGCGGCCAGCGAGCAGCGCCGCATCTTCGGCGGAGCCCTTGCGCGGCCGGGACTGCTCGACCGCCGGCGCATCCCGGTCATCCCGGTGCCCGCCGGACTCCGGTTCCAGGCGATCCACGCCGGCGACGTCGGCCGTGCGATCCGGGCCGCGGTGGAGCGACCCGTCAGCGGCGCATTCAACCTCGCCGGCGAGGGGGTGTTGCGCCGGCCGGAGCTCGGTGAGCTGATGGGCGCGCGCACCGTCGAGGTGTCGGCCCGGGTGGCGCAGGCGGCGCTCGGTGCCGCGTGGCGGATCCATGCCGTCCCCGTGCCGGGCAGCCTGCTGGGCGCCCTCATGCACGTCCCGCTGATGTCCACCGAGCGAGCGAGGACCGAGCTGGGCTGGACGCCCGAGCACTCGGGCTACGACGCGGTGGACGCGCTGCTCTCCGGCCTTCCCGAGCGCGCCGGCAGCACGATGCCGCCGCTGCACCCGTGATCCGAGCCGAGGAGCACCCATGAGCCGGTTCCCGAGGGCCCTCGACGGCGTCGTCGATGCCGCCGCCCGGGCCGGCGGCCTGGTGCTGGAGGCGGCCACGCATGCCGTGGCCTTCGCCCGGCGCGCGCCGAAGCCGCTGCACCCGCGCGGCACGGTGTGGGAGGCGCAGGTCATTCGCGTGGGCAGCCTGCTGCCCACCGGCGTGCCGTGGCTGGACGAGCCGGGCACCGAGCGGGCGATCGTCCGGGTGTCGGCCGCGGTCGGGCTGCCGCACGGCTGGCCCGACATCCAGGGCCTGGCGATCCGGCTGCCGGAGCAGGGCGACGCCGACATCCTGCTCGCCAGTACGGGTGTCGGACCCCTGACGCGCTTCATGCTCCGACCCGTGAAGTCGTCGGGGTGGCACCTGTCCACGAGCCTGCTGCCGTATCGGGGCCCCGAGGGTCCGCTGCTGCTGGCCGCCGCCCCCACCGAACCCGGGCGGTACACCCTGTTGCGCGCCGAGGGGCACCGTCCCTGGGTGGCCTTCGCGGTGCTGCGCCTGCTGCACGAGACGGACGAGGAGCCGTCGTTCGACCCGGTCCGCCGGCCGTTGCCCGGCGTCGACAACTACGACTGGGTGACCCGGCTCCGGGAACCGGCATACCGCGCGGCGCGCGGCGATCGAGGCTGATGGGGCGGCGGGCCACGGCGCGGACTACGTTGGAACCAACCTGAGGAGGCCGCAGTGACCGATCCAGAAGAGATGAAGGCCAAGTTCCGCGAGGCACTCGACAAGAAGAAGCACCGCCATCACGCCACGGCCGAAGGCGCCGAGCACGACGGCAGTGAGAAGTCGCACGGCTCCACCAAGCCGATCGAGCAGCCGGAGTTCCGCCGCAAGGCGACCTGAGCCCGGTTGTCGCGGCTCAGCCGCGCGAGATGTGTAGCGTTGCCCACCGTTTTCAGGCGGATCCGCCCGAATTCAGGTGGACAACGCTACATATCTTGCGTCAGGGACTGGCGTCAGGGGGTGCGTCAGATGACGCCGAGGGCCAGCATGGCGTCGGCCACCTGGGTGAAGCCGGCGATGTTGGCGCCCGCGGCGTAGTTGCCGGGGGTGTCGTACTCGTCGGCGGTCGCGAGGCAGCGATCGTGGATGCCGCGCATCGTCTCGGCGAGGCGATCCTCGGTGTACTCGAAGGACCAGCGGTCGCGCGAGGCGTTCTGCTGCATCTCCAGGGCGCTGGTCGCGACGCCGCCGGCGTTCGCGGCCTTGCCCGGGGCGAAGGTGATGCCCGCCTCGGAGAACAGGCGCACGGCGTCGGGGGTGCACGGCATGTTGGCGCCCTCGGCCACGATCGTGCAGCCGTTCTGGGCCAGGACGGCGGCGTCCTTGTCGTCCAGCTCGTTCTGCGTCGCGCACGGCAGCGCGATGTCGCACGGCACGCTCCAGATCGAGCCCTCGCCGAGCTTCGCGGAGTCGCGCTGCTCGACGTAGTCGCAGATGCGGCCGCGCTGGACCTCCTTGACCTCCTTGAGGAGCTCGAGGTCGATGCCCTGCTCGTCCACGACGAAGCCGCTGGAGTCCGAGCACGCCACGACGATCGCGCCGAGCTGCTGCAGCTTCTCGATCGCGTAGATCGCCACGTTGCCCGAGCCCGAGACGACGACGCGCTTGCCGTCGAACGACTCGCCGCGCGAGCGCAGGATCTCCTGGGCGAAGAAGACGGTGCCGTAGCCGGTGGCCTCGGTGCGCACGAGCGATCCGCCCCACGTGATGCCCTTGCCCGTCAGCACACCGGACTCGTAGCGGTTCGTGATGCGCTTGTACTGGCCGAAGAGGTAGCCGATCTCGCGGCCGCCCACGCCGATGTCGCCGGCCGGCACGTCGGTGTACTCGCCGATGTGGCGGTACAGCTCGGTCATGAAGGCCTGGCAGAAGCGCATGATCTCGCCGTCGGACCGGCCCTTGGGGTCGAAGTCCGAGCCGCCCTTGCCGCCGCCGATGGGCATGCCGGTGAGGGAGTTCTTGAAGATCTGCTCGAAGCCGAGGAACTTCACGATGCCCAGGTAGACGCTGGGGTGGAAGCGCAGGCCGCCCTTGTACGGGCCGAGGGCGGAGTTGAACTCCACTCGGAAGCCGCGGTTGATCTGCACGTTGTTCTGGTCGTCGACCCACGGGACGCGGAAGATGATCTGGCGCTCCGGCTCACACAGACGGCGGATGACCGCGGCGTCGGTGTAGGCCGGATGCTTCGTGACGACGGGTCCGAGACTGTCCAGCACCTCGCGGACGGCTTGGTGGAACTCGGTCTCCCCGGGGTTCCGGTGGAGCACTTCGTCGTAGATCGTTCCGAGGCTCTCGTGCAAGGTCACCAGGCTTCATTCCCGTCTGCTTTTGTTACGTTCAGGTTTCGTGGCGTGCGGGGACAAGCCTGCCTTACGGGGAAAACCGCCGAGCCGCACCCCCGGTGAGGAGGGCGCGGCTCGGTGCGTGATTCAGGCCGGGACGGCGGCCAGCAGCTCGCTGCGGGCGGTCTCGTACTCGCGCACGAGGCGGGCGACGAAGTCGGCGGTGGGGACCGTCGCGTCGACCACGCCGAGGCCCTGGCCGGCGCCCCAGATGTCCTTCCACGCCTTGGCGTCCGTGGTGCCGCCGGAGCCGAAGTCCATGGTCGACGGGTCGCCCGCGGGCAGGTTCCGCGGGTCGAGTCCGGCGGCCTCGATGCTGCCGCGCAGGTAGTTGCCGTGCACGCCGGTGAACAGGTCGGAGTAGACGATGTCGTCGGCCGAGCTCTCGACGATCATCTGCTTGTAGGCGTCCACCACGTTGGCCTCGTCGGTGGCCAGGAACGCCGAGCCGATGTAGGCCAGGTCGGCGCCGGCGGCCTGCGCGGCCAGCACCGAGCGGCCGTGCGCGATCGAGCCCGAGAGCGCGAGCGGGCCGTCGAACCACTGGCGGATCTCCTGCACGAGGGCGAAGGGGGAGAGGGTGCCCGCGTGTCCACCGGCTCCGGCCGCGACGGCGATGAGGCCGTCGGCGCCCTTCTCGATCGCCTTGTGCGCGAAGCGGTTGTTGATGATGTCGTGCAGCACGATGCCGCCGTAGGAGTGGACGGCGTCGTTGATCTCGGGCCGCGCACCCAGCGAGGTGATCACGATGGGCACCTGGTGCTCGACGATCGTGGCCATGTCCTGCTCGAGGCGGTTGTTGGACCGGTGCACGATCTGGTTCACCGCGAACGGCGCGGCGTCGGTGCCCGCGAGCTCGGACTCGATGCGGTCGAGCCAGTCGTTCAGCAGCGACGCGGGGCGGGCGTTGAGCGCGGGGAACGAGCCCACCACGCCGGCCTTGCACTGCGCGATGACCAGCTCGGGACCCGAGGCGATGAACATCGGGGACGCCACGACGGGCAGCGACAGGCGGTTCTGCAGGACGGTGGGCAGGGACATGGAGACCTCCGGGCCGGGGACTATTGCAACAAGTTGCATAGTAGCCGCGGCCGGCAGCCTCCACAACAGGTCACTCCGGCTGGATCGGGAGCGTCCGCTCGGTCACGATCTGATCGGCCACGATGCGCAGCTTCGTGTTCGTGTGCTGGGAGTAGCGCAGCAGCACCGCGAACGCCTGCTCGTCGCTGAGGGAGAACCGCTCCATCAAGATGCCCTGGGCCTGGCCGATGAGCTTGCGCGAGTCGATCGCGGCGATCAGGTGCTGCTCGTTGAGTGAGGAGGACACGGCGATCGCGACGTGACGCGCGAACGCCTCGATCACCGAGCGGTCGTCCTCGGAGAAGGCATCGGGCCGGGTGGAGAAGACGTTCAGTCCGCCGAAGGCGCGGTCGCGCGTGGACAGGCGGACGGCGATGACACTGCGCAGTCCGAGCTCGGCGATGGCCTCGGACCACGCCGGCCAGCGCTTGTCGTCCCACGTGTCGTTGACCATCAGGGACAGGGCGCCGTTCTCGACCAGGGCGAGGTCCGGACCCTCGCCGAGACGCACCTGGATCGCATCGGCCTGCTCGGCCAGGTCGTCCGAGCCGGGAACGGTCTCGATCGACTGCTTGGGGCCGATCAGCACGGCGCCGACGTAGTCGGCACCGACAGCGCTCTTGATGGAGGCGAGGACGGACTCGACCGTCGCCTGTGCGGAATCCGCCTCGTGCATGGACAGGGCCACGTCAGCGAGCTGGGTGATGATGGGTTCTCCGGTCACTCTCGTTCCTCTTCCGAAGCCGGGGGACCCTCATTTTATGCCGCGGCGACGCCGTTGTGCTCGCGGAGCGAGGCGAGCACCTTCGCCAGGCGCCGGGACACCTGCATCTGGCTGATGCCCAGGCGATCGGCGATGGCCTGCTGGGTCAGTCCCTCGACGAAGCGCCAATGGAGCAGCTCGCGGTCACGGCGTTCCAGCTCGCGCAGGGGTCTGGCCACCGTCAGCCACTCGTCGATGAACTCGAGGTTGTCGTCCTCGTGCACGAACTCGCGGCGCCCGTGGCTGATGTCGTCCATGGAGTCCGGGTGGAAGCATCCTCGGGCGGCTGCGGCGTCGCGCAGGTCCGCGGGGTCCACGCCGATGCGCGCGGCCAGCTCGTCGATGTTGGCGGTGGTGAGCTCGGGGAGCCGCTCGCTCACGATGAGGGCCTGGATCTCCTGGACGCGCCGCGGAGGGCGGACCATCCAGGCGCGATCACGGAAATGGCGTTTGAGCTCGCCCTGGATCGTGGCGGTCGCGAACGGGGGGAACGGGCCCTGCGCGGGGTCGTACCGGCGGGACGCCTTCACGAGGGCCAGCCGGGCCACCTGCTCGAGGTCCTCGCCGTCGACGCCGCGTCCGGTGAAACGGCGCGCGAGAGCTGTCGCCAAGGACAGATGGTCGAGGACCAGGTCCTCGGAGCACGGTGATGTGGGGTGGTCGTACAACGCAGTCATGGAGCCTCCGACAAGATCAGGAGAGAACCGAACGGCTGGGGGGCTCAACCGCTCTCAGCGTCACACCACCTCGCGGCGTCGGCAACCCGAGCGCCTCAGACGTGACGTATCCGTCCCAGCAGGCGCTCGGCATCGTGCGGGGCATGTCCCTCGGAGTCGTTGTCGAAGTACACGTGCACCTCGAGGCCGCGGTCGTGCCACTGCCGGCAGCGCTCCGCCCAGGCGTCGAGCGACGCGTCGCTGTAGCGACTCGCGTACAGCCGGGTGTGCCCGTGCAACCGCGCGTAGGCGATCGACGAGGACGGCAGGTCGAGGACGGGCCAGTCGGTCGGGGCGTCCGACCAGACGCCCGCCACGTCGAGGCCGCGCAGCAGCGACGCGAAGTCGTCGTCCGCGAAGGACGGGTGCCGCACCTCCAGTGCGTGGTGGATCGGTGCCTCCACGACGGGATCGGTCAGGGCGCGCTCGGCGGGCAGGCGGTCGTCGTGCTCCCGCGCGAGGACGGCGGCCTCGCCGGTCGTGCGGGGCAGCAGGGCGAGGA
The DNA here is from genome assembly GCA_040514145.1 of Aeromicrobium sp. Classification (GTDB taxonomy): domain Bacteria; phylum Actinomycetota; class Actinomycetes; order Propionibacteriales; family Nocardioidaceae; genus Aeromicrobium. Next base: position 1,100 of record JBEVDF010000178.1, on the reverse strand, counting down.
AGTCCTCGATCAACGCGCGGTCGTAGGCGATCGACGCGGGCAGCTGCCACACGATCGGCCCGAGCTTCGACCCCAGGGCGAACAGGCCCGAGGCGAAGAAGTTGGCCAAGGCCGTCCGTACGTCGACCAGGCGCCTCAGGTGCGTCACGTAGCGGCTGCCCTTGAGGGCGAAGACGAAGTCGTCGGGCACCTGGGCGGCCCAGCGCTCGAACGTGGCGGGCCGCTGCAGCGCGTAGAACGTGCCGTTCACCTCCACCGCCGGGAGGCGCGAGGCGACGTGCTCCAGCTCGCGGCGCCTCGCGAGGCCCTCGGGGTAGAAGTCCCCACGCCAGCGGTCGTACGTCCACCCGCTGACCCCGATCAGATGGCGGGCTCCCCGCTCCGCGGCCACGTCAGGTCGCGGCGGGCTCGTCGTCGAGGCGCTTGAGCGGCTTCGTCGCGGGGCCGTTCAGGACCTCGCCCTCGGGGGAGAACCGCGAACCGTGGAGCGGGCAGTCCCACGACCGCTCCGCATCGTTCCAGCGCAGCACGCCGCCCAGGTGCGTGCACAGGCCGCTGACCCGGCAGGTGCCGGCCTCGCTGCGGGACTCCGCCACGATCCGGGCGCCGTCGCGGTGGACGTCGCCCTCACCGGGCTCGAGCGACCGGGGAGACGTGGCGAGCGCGCGCGCGGCACCGGCCACGACCTCCTTCGCGACCTTGGCGTTGATCGATGCGCGTCCCTTGACCGAGACCAGGGGAGACGAATGGTCGACCACGTCGCCGATCCAGGGCACGGGATCGCCCAGGATGTCGTGGGCGATCGCGATCGCCGCGGCGGTGCCGTTGGTGAAGCCCCACTTGGCGAAGCCGGTGGCGAAGCGGATGCGGTCGCCCCCACGGGGCATCCGGCCGAAGCGCGGGAGCCCGTCGGCGGTGGTGTAGTCCTGCGCCGACCAGGCCGCGACCTCGCGCGCCTGCGGGAAGTGCGCGGCGGTCCACGTGCGGATCGCCTCGACGTGCTCGCGCTCGGAGGCCGTGCGCCCGACGCCGTGCCCGAAGCCGCCGACCAGCAGGGCCGGTCGTCCGTCGGCGGTCAGCGCATCGCGCAGCGAGACCGA